>NZ_PUQF01000045.1:0-5015 GCF_003331015.1 Enterobacter sp. GER_MD16_1505_Eko_090
GGTGGTGCGTACAACGAAAAGCAGTATCAGCATTGCCGACCCTGACGGGGGGCGAAACATCCGACTGAAGGGAGCCATCTATGAGCAGTCTTTTAACGCTGGCGAAGGACTTAGAGCAGCAATCGAAAGCGCAGCAGAAGAGTACCGGCGAGATGCTGAAAGCCGCATTCAGCGAGCACGAGCAGTCTGTCAGAGCGGAACTGAACGCAAGCGCGAGGAGAATCAGCGACGCCATCAGCGCCCACGAGCAGAGTATGAGCGAGGCGATGGAGAAAAACCGGCGGAGCGTGTTGCTGACGGCCGGGAGGACATGGCTCACCATCCTGATGGTGTCAGCGCTGCTGATCGCCACGAGCGGGAGCATTCTGTGGTGGCAGGGACGGCAGATAACCGACAATTACACACATCTTCGTCAGCAGGAAGATACCCTGGCGAAAATGACCGCCCGGACGTGGGGAGTACGCTATCAGGAGAGCAACGACGGCCGGAGGTTCCTTATCCTGCCGCCGGGGATGCAAGCCGAAGCCATCCCCTACGACGGGACGACCTGGATCCGCCTGAAACAGGAGTAGCGGAAAATGACAGAGCTGGAAAAGCAGTTGCTGAGCGCATTAGAGCAGCTACAGCAGGACTACTCGCAAAGGCTGGACGAATGGGAGAGCGCCTTCGCGGAATGGCGGAGCATGTGTGGACTTATGCAACGGGAGAACGCGGTGCTGAACGAGCGCGTGTCGGACTTGAGCACGCAGGTGCTGAGTTTAAGCGAGCAGCTGCGCCGCTTGTCCGGGAACTGAATGCCATCGAGGAGAAGGCTGCACTGGAGTATCAGCGTCAGAACGAGCTGGAGCTGACGCTCCGACAGAAGCAGAAGAGTTTCGATGGTCCGAAGATGAGGTGACAGCCCGCACGAAGAAGGGCTCATCGCGTTCCTGCTAAATAGGCTGACTACCGGAATGGTAGTGACTTATCCCGGAGGAAGTGATGAAAATTCTCAACGTTATTGAAGCCCTGCTGAACTGTTTTTACCTGGTGATGGAGCTGTGTGAGTTGCCGGAGAGGCATTTGCCGGTTTTTAAGGCGTTCGCGCTGATTTTAGTGTGACTTTACGCTGCATGCATCTGGCTGCATGACTATGCATCAGTGTAATATCCAGCGGCTGCGTTTTTGGTGTTTTTTCGTCATGTCTGTCGCCACTTTCTCGCGTCTGGCACCGGAAACGCAGCCAACCCCGTTTCTGCGGTGCGGGCAAGGGGTGTTATGTTAAAAGCCGAGGTCTGGCGGATACGGAAAAAATTATGCCGGCCGGGCTTATGCCCGCGGCAATCCGGCCGATACTTAAATTATCCTTCACAAAGGATGTGCTGCGATCCAGGCAGTTGAGTGTTTTCCGGCTCCCGGATGTGAGCCATTTTTTTGCCTTCTGATGCCTGTTAATGCATGCGGAGCTGCGCTGGTTCTTCCAAGATTGATAGACGCCAGCTTCTCTGCTGGAGCCGGCGGATTTGCCGTAAATATGAACATTTTCTTATTGTTCAGCCCGCTAAAGATGGCGGGTTTTTTACGCGTGAAATCCGGAGCCGGACATCATGCCGGCATGGCTGAAGAGCGGGCTTTTTCCCGCCCTGTCGCAGTAATATATAACGCTACATAAGGAGTAGCCGATAACCATGGCAGTACTTACATTATCCGGGCAATCTGATTCATATGTTTTCACTTAAAAATATGTTCTCCCTGAACCTCCAGCGATCAGCCATTTCGTATGACGCAATTTGTCAGAATAAGCCTGTCATTGAGTTCAGTCCGGAGGTGGTGATAAATAAAGCCAGCCCGCTTTTTCTCTCCACTATGGGGTACAGGGCTGATGAAATAATCGGTCACCACCATCGTATATTCTGCCCGCCCTCGCTGGTAAGTTCACCGGAATACAGCCAGTTCTGGCAGCGCCTTGCCAGGGGAGAAAGCTTTAGTGGCAAGTACCTGCGGCTGGCAAAGGGAAATCGTTCCGTATGGCTTGAAGCCAGTTATATCCCCGTTTCTGACAGGCGCGGCCGTGTTATCAGAGTCATTAAAATTGCTGCCGATATTTCTGAGCGCGTGCATTCTGCTCTTGAGCAGGAAGCAGTCGTAAATGCCATAAACCGTTCTATGGCCATCATCACCTTCAATCCTGAAGGGATCGTGCTTGAAGCAAATGAAAATTTCGTCAATGCCACTGGCTATAAGCGGGATGAAATCATAGGTAAGCATCATCGTCTGTTCTGTGCCGAGACGCTTTACAAAAGTGATGAATACCGACATTTCTGGGAGAGTCTGAATCAAGGTGAGTTTTTTTCTGGTCTGTTTCCACGCCTTAACCGTCAGGGAGACCCTCTGTGGTTCCGTGCAACTTATAACCCTGTCTTTAACAGTGATGGGCAGCTTTATAAAATTGTGAAATTCGCTACAGATGTTACGGCTGATGTCCTGCGAAACCAGAGAGAGCAAGAGGCTGCTGTGCATGCATGGGATATGGCCGTGCAGACCCGAGAAAGTGCGCAGAACGGTGCCAATGTTATTGAAAATAGCATCCTTATGATTGACAGAATTGCGCAGGGGATGGGGGCTGTCTCCACCGATATCTCACGGCTCAACAATCAGTCTGAAAGTATTGACGATATGGTGGAAACCATCCGGAAGTTTGCCATGCAGACAAGACTTATTGCACTGAATGCCGCGATTGAAGCAGCAAGGGCTGGCGCATCCGGAAGAAGTTTTGCGGTTGTTGCCGCAGAAGTGCGTAATCTTGCGGCGAGCGTCAGTAGCGCGACTGAAGAAATTGAGCAAGTCGTGGCCAGCAATAGTCAACTGGCCAAGGATGTTCTCTGTGGCATTGAAAACAGCCTGATGAACACTCGGGAAGGGGTTACACTCATGCGCGAAGCGGGTGAAGTTATGACCAGCATTCAGAGGAATGCTGCAGGGGTTGAGACTGCGGTTAAGGATGTCGCCATTTCAGTTAAAGCCGGATAGGCCATGGTGCATATCCCCATATCTGTCGAACATCACAGATGATCTTCTTGAGATCCTTTCCGTTGCGTCGTAATCTCTTGCTCTGAAAACGAAAAAACCACCCGGCAAGGTGGCTTTTTCGAAGGTTCGCAAGAGTTGAAGCTCTTTTGAACCGCGGTAACTGGCTTGGAGGAGCACAGTCACCAAAACTGTCCTTTCAGTGTAGCCTTATCGCACCCGAAACTTCAAGACTCTCCTCCTCTAAACCTGTTACCAGTGGCTGCTGCCAGTGGCGCTTTGTCGTGTTTTTCCGGATTGGACTCAAGTTGATAGTTACCGGATAAGGCGCAGCGGTCGGACTGAACGGGGGGTTCGTGCATACAGTCCAGCTTGGAGCGAACTGCCTTCCCGGAACTGAGTGTCAGGCGTGGAATGAGACAAACGCGGCCATAACAGCGGAATGACACCGGTAAACCGAAAGGCAGGAACAGGAGAGCGCACGAGGGAGCCACCAGGGGGAAACGCCTGGTATCTTTATAGTCCTGTCGGGTTTCGCCACCACTGATTTGAGCGTCAGATTTCGTGATGCTTGTCAGGGGGGCGGAGCCTATGGAAAAACGGCTTCGCCGCGGCCTTATCGCTTCCCTGTTAAGCTTCTTTCTGGCATCTCCCAGGAAATTTCCGCCCCGCCTGTAAGCCGGTACCGCTCGCCGCAGCCGAACGACCGAGCGCAGCGAGTCAGTGAGCGAGGAAGCGGAATATATCCTGTATCGCATATTCTGCTGACGCTCCGCTGCTGCATTTTTCTCCTGCCACATGAAGCACTTCACTGATATTCGCATCCGTGCCAACATAGTAAGCCAGTATACACTCCGCTAGCGCTACGTGACTGGTTCAGGGCTGCGCCCCGAAACCCGCTAACAGCCACTGACGCGCCTGCGGCTTGTCCAACCCCGCGCCGACCGGGAAAGGTTTTCCCGCCCGTCCCGGGGTTATCAGGAGACTGTTTTGTCAGAGAAACGGAACAAGATGCTCACCATGTGGGTGACGGAGGATGAGCACAGGCGGCTACTTGAGCGCTGCGACGGCAGGCAGCTGGCGGCGTGGATGCGGCAGACCTGCCTGGACGAAAAGCCGGCTCGTACCGCAAAACTTCCTTCGATCTCGCCGGCGCTGCTGCGCCAGCTTGCCGGTATGGGCAACAACCTGAACCAGATAGCCCGCCGTGTTAACGCCGGCGTCGGTACCGGTCATGACCGGGTGCAGATTGTGGCGGCGCTGATGGCCATCGATGCCGGGCTTGAGCGGCTGCGGCACGCCGTTCTTGAGAAAGGAACGGACGATGATCGTTAAATTTCATCCACGCGGTCGCGGCGGTGGCGCCGGGCCGGTGGACTATCTGCTGGGTAAAGACCGGCAGCGTGAAGGCGCCAGCGTCCTGCAGGGGAAGCCGGAAGAAGTCCGGGAGCTGATCGACGCGTCGCCTTACGTGAAGAAATACACCTCCGGCGTCCTGTCGTTTGCGGAGGCCGATCTGCCTCCCGGCCAGCGGGAAAAACTGATGGCCAGCTTCGAGCGGGTTCTGATGCCCGGACTTGATAAAGATCAGTACAGCATTCTGTGGGTGGAGCACGAGGACAAGGGGCGTCTGGAGCTGAACTTTCTGATCCCCAATACCGAGCTGCTGACCGGCAGGCGGCTCCAGCCGTACTACGACCGCGCCGACCGGCCGCGTATCGATGCCTGGCAGACCATCGTGAACGGCAGACTGGGGCTGCACGATCCGAACGCGCCGGAAAACCGCCGGGCGCTGGTCACGCCGGCCGGACTGCCGAAAACGAAGCAGGAAGCCGCAGAAGCCATCACCCGTGGACTGCTGAGCTTAGCCTCGTCCGGGGAGCTGAAAAGCCGTCAGGACGTCACTGAGGCTCTTGAAGGTGCAGGTTTTGAGGTGGTGCGTACAACGAAAAGCAGTATCAGCATTGCCGACCCTGACGGGGGGCGAAACATCCGACTGAAGGGAGCCA
>NZ_PUQF01000046.1:0-4846 GCF_003331015.1 Enterobacter sp. GER_MD16_1505_Eko_090
GGCTTTATTGTAGGTGGGCCAGTTGGTGATTTTGAACTTTTGCTTTGCCACGGAACGGTCTGCGTTGTCGGGAAGATACGTGATCTGATCCTTCAACTCAGCAAAAGTTCGATTTATTCAACAAAGCCTGTCCGGCCTGAGCATCAGTGATTATCTTAAGCAGAACGGCACGGGCCATAACGCCTGAAAGAAATTTGCGTTATTTGTAAAATTAAATACTAGGGACGCCTCAGGATATAAAAAACTAATGACGAAACAGGAATGGATTTTACGACTACGGCGCTGTACATCGAAGGAAACCCTGGAAAGGGTAATAGAAAAAAATAAATATTCTCTGTCAGATGATGAGCTTGAGCATTTCAATGCCGCGGTTGATCACCGGCTGGCGGAGATGACGATGGGAAAGTTGTATGACCGGGTACCGCCAGGTGTCTGGAAATTTGTGAAATAGAACAGGTGACCTTATGAGTTACGGCTGGCTCTTCGAAAATTCGGATGATGACATTTCGGGTTATAATCATATCAATCTGGAACACCTCCCTCCGGAGCTAAAACAGGTTGCTCTCCAGATAGTACAAAATCAGTTTGATCGTGATACTGCAGAGAAAAAACTGGCAGAATTAATCCAGCAACTCGAGTTTGATATAACTGCAGCAGAACTGTCAGCATATCTTTTTAAACCGGGCCATGCCTGACGGCTAACCCGGTAGCGATAATAGTGGAGACCGACGGAGGGCTTCACTTTGGCCGCGGGATCAGCGTCCTGCGGATGGTTTCCATCAGAAGTTGATAGTGCACAGACGGGCTTTTATCCAGCCGCAGACCGTTCTTCCAGCATTCATCCGAAAATTGTTCCGCTTCATTACAGGTACGATCTTCAGGCTGCCGGCTCTCAAGCCAGCGAGTCTGTACTTCTTAATCTGTTCTGTTCATTAACTTAGTCCTTGCCTCGTTAGGGGATGACATCCCTGATTGTGCTGTCATGACACGACAAACACATCAACTTATGTTACGAAATCTATTCAAGTAACTGATATTTAACATAAAACGCATTATCGGTACTTTGAAGTGTATAGCATTTGCTATACGTTCGTGTTGTGTTATTCTTGTATATCAATTGCTATACAAGAGAGGTGTGTATGAAATCAGATGTTCAACTCAACCTAAGAGCTAAAGAGTCTCAGAGAGCACTCATCGATGCTGCTGCAGAGATCCTTCATAAATCGCGAACCGACTTTATCCTGGAGATGGCCTGCAAGGCTGCGGAGAATGTGATCCTTGATCGCCGTGTTTTCAATTTTAACGACGAACAGTATGCAGAGTTCATCGATATGCTCGATGCACCAGTCGAGGATGAGCCCGCCATTAATAAACTACTGGCAAGGAAACCTCAGTGGGACGTATAACCACGCCCGAGCCGTTATCCAGCTCTCATCAGCTGGCTGAGTTCGTCAGTGGAGAGACAGTCCTCGATGAATGGCTAAAACAGAGAGGTTTAAAAAATCAAGCTCTTGGCGCTGCCCGAACGTTCGTTGTTTGCAAGACGGGTACGAAGCAAGTAGCTGGTTTTTACTCTTTGGCCACCGGTAGCGTTAACCATACGGAAGCGACAGGTAGTCTTCGGCGTAACATGCCAGATCCTATACCGGTGATTATACTCGCTCGCCTGGCGGTAGATGTCTCATTGCACGGAAAAGGGGTTGGCGCCGATTTACTCCACGATGCAGTGCTACGGTGTTATCGCGTAGCTGAGAACATTGGGGTTCGTGCGATAATGGTTCATGCGCTTACTGAAGAAGCCAAAGGTTTCTATGCTCACCATGGATTTAAGGCATCACAAACTCATGAGAGGACTCTGTTTCTAAAGCTTCCATGACTGGTTGCTGGAATGGGAAAGTAGCTGGTTACCTTCTTAACATATTGATTTTTATGTTATTTGTTTTAATATTTAACATAATCTTTGTTATGCGCACCAAGATTGTAGCTCCAATATTCTAATGTCACTTTCTACCCATTTAGAGATGTCACTTTTTCTGGCATAAAGGATTAAACCTTGTTGCCGTGGAGATATCAGGATGCTTGTGACCATGTCAGATAAAGAGCTAAACCGGATAAACGTTATTCAGGCAGTTATCGATAAACGTATGCGTCGTCGTGATGCAGCCCATCAACTTAACCTCACCGAACGACAGGTTCAGCGCCTGATGAATCGTTATCGTGAGTCTGGCGTTTCAGGATTAGCCAGCCTTCGCCGTGGCCAGCCAGGTAATCACAGGATTCCTGAATCGCTTAAACTGCGGATTCTGGCGCTGCTACGCGAAAAATATAGTGATTTTGGACCAACTCTCGCCGCAGAAAAACTCAGTGAACGACACGATATTTCAGTATCCGTCGACACGTTGCGTAACTGGATGACTGCCGATGGATTGTGGATACCATACTCACGCCGTAAACCACGAGTGTACCAGCCACGTTATCGCCGAGACTGCCTTGGTGAGCTGGTACAAATAGATGGTTCACCTCACGACTGGTTTGAAGGACGCGCTCCTAAATGCTGTCTTCTAGTATTTGTCGATGATGCCACTGGTCGCATAATGCATCTTCGTTTTGGTGAAACCGAATCAGCCTTTGACTACATGCTTGCTACCCGTGAATATGTTGAGAAACATGGTAAGCCGCTGGCATTTTACAGCGACAAACACGGTATTTTTCGAGTAAATCATGCCGCCGGAAGCAAATCTGGAACTCAATTTGGTCGAGTCCTGCACGATATTGGTGTTGAGCTTATCTGTGCGAACAGCCCTCAGGCAAAAGGTCGTGTTGAGCGTGCCAACAAAACACTTCAGGACAGGCTCATCAAAGAAATGCGCCTCAATAAAATAAGCAGTATCGAAGAAGCCAATGCTTGGCTGGAAACGTTTATCGTAAACTTCAACCAGCGCTTCGCCAAAACGCCCAAATATCCAAAAAACCTTCATCGCCCTGTGGCAGAAACGATTGTGGATCTGGATGATATTTTCTCATGGCAGGAAACCCGTAAACTCTCGAAATCATTAACATTCCGTTATGATAAGATGATATATCTGGTTGAACCCACAGAAGAAAACACCCGAATTGCCGGGGAGAATATTAAGGTCTTTGATTACCCTGATGGCACCCTCGCCTTCAAATACGGCCACCACGCCCTCTCCTATCAGGTATTCGATAAACTGGACTGTATCGATCAGGGGCAAATTGTCGATAATAAGCGACTCGGTGCAGTGCTCCGATTGGCTCAGGATAAAATGGATGAATTGGATCGTAACGGCAAACGTGAGCGAAGCACAAAGATGCCGAAGCGGCGTGCTCAGGCTCGTATACAGGAACAGTTACGAGCAATTAATCCAGTTCTGGTTAATCCAAAAGAATTTCGTGCGAGCTTGAAAAGATAATCTTATCTAAATTTATAAAGGCATTATTATATTACAATGCCTTTATAAAAAGATAGAAACTCCAATCTAATTATATTTTATTCGCATGGATAACATCCATAATAAATACAACTAAGGTGTGAGATGCATTGACTGCGAGTCTAGCTTCGGCAACTACGATCTGCGGAGGGTTTTGACCACGCCCATGAGCACTCCCTATATGTGATCTGAATGCACCAATACCGTCAATTATTGATGAAATTCCTTTTAAAATTTTGTGCTGATCATCCGCTAACGTAGCGTCGGCATTAAGGTTCAAGCTCGGCTGCACGGCAGCCCAAAGAGGTGCTACATTCAATTTTTGTGGCATAGGTAAATCGAATTTTTCTATGTAGCATTTTAATGCAGATTCAATTATCGCACATGCTGCGGTGACTGATGCATGCGGATCGGTTTGAATATTCTCTACTGCACGAAGAAACTCATTTTCAATAGATGAGTAGTCGCCAGACTTCAGATAATCCTCTAGCGTTTTAGAAATCGGAGTCGAACCTGATTTAGTGATAAATCCATTGAGTCTGTAGACTAATTGGTTCTTAGATAAAGCATCGATTATTCTTTTTTGCCCATATTCGACAGTAGATCCAGCTCCAGCCCTAGAGTATGAATTCGGAGGTAAATCCATGTAATTCTGGATGATACTGCCTAATACTGAAATTGCATCTATCGAGTCGTCTTCATTGCAAATTTTCAGCCAATTACTGCATTTGGTTTCACAGTTTCCCATTGGCACCTCACCAGGTGCGCCTGATTCCATAAACAGCGAATTTAAAGACGTATGGCTAAAATAATGTTCACTAAGTACTGAAGACACCGCGCCAATGACATTGTTAGGTATTTTATTATTCATTTTATTCCTTAGTTATTATTCGATTGCTGATTTTTAATGTATTTTTTTAACCGAAAGTAAGTGGCCCGCGAAATGCCTGTTTTTTCCATAACCACTCTGGCTGGTTGTTTCTGATCAATAAGCGCCATGGCCGAGTCCGATTTCAGGTGGGGCTTACGTCCGAATTTCACACCGGACGCCATAGCAATCAACCGTCCCTCGTTGGTACGTTCCAGAATACGCTCCCGTTCAGCCTCAGCCACAGCAGCCAAAATCTGAATCACCATTTTCCCCATTGTCCCTTCGGTACTCAGGCCATTTTCAAGAAAACGGATGGCAATCCCCTTTTTATAGCAGGCATCAACGATATGGATCATATCTGCGGTATTGCGCCCTAGCCGGTCCATTTTGGTACAAATGATGGCACTGTTGCAAATAGTCGGTGGTGATAAACTTATCATCCCCTTTTGCTGATGGAGCTGCACATGAACCCATTCAAAGGCCGGCATTTTCAGCGTGACATCATTCTGTGGGCCGTACGCTGGTA
>NZ_PUQF01000047.1:0-4169 GCF_003331015.1 Enterobacter sp. GER_MD16_1505_Eko_090
GATAAAGCGGTACTTCAGTCGGGCTCCCTTGCAAAGTACCGCGCGGCCTTTTTCAGGATATCCCGTTCTTCTTCGGTGCGTTTTAGCTGCGCCCGGAGTTTCAGGATCTCGCTTTTAGCTTCCAGTAAATCCCGTGCATGCTGCTCGCTGTTATCAGGTTTGATAGCCCGTAGCCACTTGTAGAGGCTGTGTGCAGAGACGCCCAGACGGTCAGATACTTCAGCGACGGAATAACCGCGTTCCGTTATCTGACGGACGGCTTCTTCCTTAAATTCAGGTGTAAATCGTGGTATGCCCATACGCTCCTCCTATGCTCAAACTATAGGGCAGGATTGTCTACCGGGGCGGGGTCAGTCCACACAACGGCTCGGAAGTGTCTAGATTATCCGTGGCGATTCAACGATGGGTATGTAACAATGCTTCATAGGGAGCGGACATGAGGACATCAAAAAAAGAGCTGCTGGAAATTTCTTCCTATTTATCAAGATATGGTAAAGAAAAACCGCTAAGTGACTTTACCCAGCAGCCATTGGAGCCACAATCATGACGATTAAGCAGCCCGTCGAGGTCTGCATGATGGATTTTGCCACTTTGTGCGACAATGGAGCAACTTTACAGCTCGACCACTACCAACGACCCTATGTTTGGGATAGACACAAGGTCAATCAGTTGCTAGAGGATTTGGACGAGTTCAGGCACAGCGGCAATGGGCAGAAAGTCTATTATCTAGGTACCCTATTGCTGCATCGGAATGACGAAAAAAAAGCCCGCTATGTGATCGATGGCCAACAGCGCCTCAGTACCCTAGCAGTGCTGTATCATACTTTGCACAATGAATTACCCAAAGGGTTAGAATTTCATTACCGCTCTCCCATCTCAGCTCGTAATTTGCGAGTAGCACGCAAGCTAATGAGCGAACATCGTGAATCAGCTCTAGAGCCATCCATCGTTGAGCAATTGTGTTTTACGGTGATCACAGTTGAGCGCGAAGATCTCGCTTTTACCTTTTTTGATACTCAGAATTTTCGCGGAGTACCACTTAAAGCGACTGATTTGCTCAAAGCTTATCACCTGCGGGCTGTGAACGGGCCCAACGTACGGCATGTAGAGTCATTGCAGCAAATCTGTGCCCGACGTTGGGAGCATGTTCAAATGGCAGGCCCTAGGCGGCAGGATTGTGAACAGCAAGATTTTGCACCCGAGCTGTTTCAGTTCTATTTGTGGCGTGCCCGCAATTGGCGGGGTAATAAGAAAATGGAGCGTGAAGATCACGATAGTCTGCTGGAAGCCTTTCAACAACAGAGTGTTGGTGGTGGTGAGATTGATGAGATCCCGCTCTACCCGGGTTATCACAATCAATTTGCCAATTCCCTTAAATTGCAAAGTAGCGATGACTATCGCTTGGCATTGAACCCTTTACAAATTAGTGGAAGTGCGGCCAATTTACCATTTACCTTGCGCCAGCCTATTCATAAAGGCATCTGTTTTTTCCTTTACGCTCAAAAATATGCCTCTTTACTTGATGCACTTTTATACCAAGAGAATACCTGCCATGAATTAGAGGCATTCCGAGAGTTTTATCGGCGTGTGGTACGTGCTAATGCCTATTACTTGCAGGAGCTCTTTAACTTGGCCCTTCTGATGTATGTCGACCGTTTTGGTTATCAACATCTATTAACCTTTGCAGTGGGTTTGGAACTGGTGTTGGGGGGATTACGGTTGGAGAAAAGTTATATCTTTAAAGAATCACCACTCAAGTACTTACGTGACGCTCCTTACAATCTGCTTGATGAGATATGTGGAGCCTATCGCCCACAAGAGGTGATGGCATTCTTGCGTTCTGAAATCGAACGTAGTAAGGGATACGGGAATGCTGTCTCCATCGTCCTCTCTAAGGGCGTTCAGGGGCGTTACCTTAATGCGTTGCTGAATTATTTCAATCTTGATGATATCCCTGAGGGTGACAGTTGGGTACTTAAAGGTTGGCTAGGGATGGAAAAGTAGATGCAATATGAATCAAAATTAATGTCACTTGCTCAACTCATTGATGAAAAACGACTTTTCAATATTCCTATCTATCAACGCCTCTATGTATGGGGTAGTGACCAGATCAAAGTATTACTTGATGATCTAGTCTCCGCCTGTAATGCCGACAAGGATGTATTTTACTTGGGTAGTACGCTGGTGATTGAGCAAGGAAGGACAGAATCTGGGCACCCCTTGTTGGATCTGATTGATGGTCAGCAACGTTTTACCACCTTGTGGTTGCTTAGCGTAGTAATCGAGCGGCTGCTCTCATCATCGAAAAACAGTGAGCGAAACCAAAATCCCCTTTCCTGTTTTCTCTATGCCCAGTTGGGAAATAGTCGTGAGCCGCGGATTCGGTTTGCCATTCGCCCTGAGGTAAGCCGTTTTTTTGCAGCCTTACTTGATGGCCGAGCTGCATCTGATGAGCAAAAGGCCGCTGCGTTGAGTTATGCGATGCAGGTCATGGAGGGTTACTTCACCCATAGAACGGATGACACCCACCGGATTGATCTTGTCAAATTGGGTACGTTCATCCGTGATCGGGTTCAACTGGTATTGACCCTGGTACCGGCCAACACGGACCTTAACAAGTTGTTTGAGGTCATCAACAATCGCGGTGTGCAGCTGCAGCACCATGAAATTTTGAAAGCTCGCTTGCTGGCGTTACTGCCAGATAGCGCTGAGCGCGAAGCCTATGGCCAGATGTGGGATGCCTGCTCATTTATGGGGGCCTATGTCGAAAAGAACCTACGTACCGTTAAAGGAATAAAGCTGATCCCGCTTTATAATGTCGAGGATGCTAAACGAGACCGGGAGATGCTCTCTGATCCCTTGGTTATACGTGACGTACTGCTGGAATTAGGTACACAACAAGACCTCAGACACCACTCATTAGACGATATCCTCAATGATGAGACACTCCTGACGGAGCCATCTAACAATGCTTCTGAAAATAACGAGGCCTATGAAGCCGATGATGTACGCAGTATTATCGGCTTTTCCATGCTCTTACAGCATGTTTTACGCCTTTTTCTGTTACATCAGCAACGCGATGATATCAGCAAAATCCTAGACAAAGAGCTGTTACAGATCTTCCAGACTCATTGGCTGGCGGGGCTAGCCCAGTGTGAGAAATCAGAACAAGCCAATCAGATACGTCGCTTTATTGAGTTGTTGTGGCGTTGCCGCTATCTGTTTGACAAACATATCATCAAATGGATTAGCGATGATGCTAATGAAGAAAGTCATGGTATTCGTCGCCTCCGAGTGAATGAAAATCGGAACGGTTACCAAAGCCTTATTCGCGCTAGCCGTGATGCCGATAGCGGGTTTGCTATGTTACAAAGCATGCTCTATCACTCACAGCAATTGACCACCCATTACTGGCTAACTCCCCTGCTTAGTTACCTACTAAACCATGGCGGTGAAGGTGCCCACCGATACCTGCAATATCTGGACAATCACTTGCTTTGCAGTGGCAGTGAACAGCCGCTGATCGAACGAACCCGTGCGTTTGTGTTAAATCCATGGTGCGATAGCTATCCGATCCGCGATATGCAGGCAGTGCTGAGAGCTGATGAGGGAACCGAATTTTCTCACTACTGGTTTTACAAGCTGGAATATATTCTTTGGGAGCATTACCGCTTTCAAAAAGGGAGTGCCTGGCAGGCATTCCGAATGACGGCCAGAAATTCAGTGGAGCATGTTTCCCCACAGCAGCCTGAGCATTTTGATTCCAACCGAGTGAGCTCTGAAATACTGGACTGTTTTGGTAATTTAGGGCTAGTTTCACGCAGTATCAACTCAGAGTACGGCAACAAACCCTATGTTGAAAAACGGGCTCGTTTCATTGAGCGTAACCAGAGCAGGGTGGACTCACTCAAGTTGGCACTTATTTATGAAAATGAGCAGTGGAATGACGTGCTAGCATTGGCTCATCAGCAACAAATGCTTGAGGAATATAACGCATATTTTTCTGAGGTGGAGCTCGGGAAATAGCCTTCAGTAGAAATCCAATAAGTACGTTCCGCACAATTATAAACCTCGTTGATGGGTACTACATCAGTAAGCGTCGTCTGAGTACCGTCTGGTCCCGAATCCAGGATCCTGTAACTTAAGCACCCACTTATTTTGCAGGTGGA
>NZ_PUQF01000048.1:0-3990 GCF_003331015.1 Enterobacter sp. GER_MD16_1505_Eko_090
GATAGTTCTCCGAATGAAAGCCTGTCCTCAGCATAATACCGGGAAGGAGGGAGTGACCATCTCATTAAATATCCTACGCTAAGCCTGTTTTTTGTACAGGCTGCTAACTACTGAGTGTAACGTGCGGTATTTACCCTGTCCCAGCTAGAGGTTTGTTCGCCAGACGTAGTCCCCGCTGAGATTTATGTGCTCACATCCTGGCGGGGAAAGATGCGCAATATGCTGTTCATTTAGCGGGAGTCCTTTCCGCTTCAGAGAATCTATGGCTCTTTCTATATATACCGTATTCCACAGCGAGATCGCCGCAGTTAGCAATGTCAGATTACTGGCCCGGTAGCTCTTATTTTCCAGCCCCCGATCTCTGATTTCCCACAGTCGATGCATAAAGACAGCTCGCGCCAGGGCATCGCGGGCCTCACCTTTATTCAACCCTGCCTGCACCCGGCGACGCAATGAAGGATCCCGGAACCAGTCCAGCATAAACAATGACCTTTCGATGCGGCCAATCTCCCTTAATGCCTTTGCCAGACGCAGTACCTCATGCCAGAGTGCTTCAATTTCCTTAAGATTCAGACTGGTTAAGGATATGATTGACTGAAGCCCCGGATACAACTCAGCTTTCCCATGAATAAACAACCGTTTGTCATGAAGATCCCGGATACTTGACGCAAAAGCGAATCCGAGCAGATGCATTAGCGCGAAAACATGCTCAGTGAAGCCTGCGGTATCCACTCTTGAACAGACAACAGAAAACCAGCGTTGTGAAACTGAAGCGGCTGGTTTTACCATCAAACCCCAACGAATGAGTGAAGAGCATATCAGCGGTTCGGTTGCCGCCAGTGAACGCCCTGTTTTTACCAAGCTGTTTGATCGCATGGAAAATGGCAATGTGTTGATTGTCAGCAAACTTGATCGTCTCGGACGCAATGCAATCGACATCAGAAAGACAGTTGAAATGCTGGCTGATTCTGAAATTCGGGTTCACTGTCTCGCATTGGGCGGTGTGGACCTCGCCAGCCCTGCCGGAAAAATGATGATGCAGGTAATCTCGGCGGTGGCAGAATTTGAGCGTGAACTGCTCATTGAGCGCAAACACTCTGGTATTGCACAGGCAAAAGCATCAGGGAAACGCTTTGGACGCCCCTCTGCATTGAATGAGGAACAAAAGTAATTAGTCCTGGAACGCCTTAGCATCGGGATAACTGTGAGTGCTTAGGCTCGTGAATTCAGCACCACACGACAAACTATTCTCAGGGTAAAATAAGCCTGTTCAGGGAGTTAGAGCGCTGCATCTTACAAAATTTTACTTTTGTATTCCTTTACGGAAACGGCGATAAAATGTCCGTCGGTGTATGATGGGTCAGATGTTAACCATATAAACCGTGAGGGTTTTACATGTCACAGCAATACACCAATGAACTGACCCCTGATGTGCTGGAACGGCTGCGTCAGCCGTGGCTGACCGATGAGTTTCTGGCAGGAGTTGATCCGCAGACGCGTCAGTCGCTCGTCGCAGAAATGGAATCAGTGTTACAGCGCGCTGTTCTCCATATTTACCGGGGGGCAACGGCTGGCAGCCTGACCCGTCATGGTGGCGTGATCCGTGAGGTATCCGGCAAAAGTACCCTTGGCGGGCATTATGCCGCGCGGGTCGGGGATAAAGTGGTGTATTCGGACGGGCGCGAGGCGACCATTATTTGTGGAGCCGGTAAAGGCCAAATGACGCAGGGGGAATCGATGGCGCTCGTGGGCAGCATGCTGGATAACGGCGATGAAATTATTTCCACGCCTCAGGGTAGTCAGATGTGTGTTTTCCGTGAGGGCGATACACTGCCTGATGGCTTTTTAACGGTGCCGGGAGGTAAACACTGATGGCGCTGGAAGGTTATTTTCTTTTCCAGGGAGATCGTACCGTCTGTGGCGGCAAAATTATCACCGGTGCTGAAGACACCCAATTTTTCGGGCGACCACAGGCGCGGGAGTCCGATAAAGTGACCTGCGGAAAACATCCCGGGATCTACCGTATCTGTGGTGGCATGGGCGACATGTACGAAGTGGGCGGAGTAAACCGCCAGCTAGCCGGCTCCATCGAAAGTTACAGTTCCTGTCCGTGTCGGGCGAAATTCATTCCGCAGGATCTGGACAACACCTACGAATATAACTGCAATGCCGGGCTGGCAGCCGAGCGTGATGAAACTGCCCGGAAGAAAAAACTGGCTGAAGAGAAAGAAAAAAAACCTGAGCCAATGCCCCTTCCCGCGCGGATTTATACCACACAGCGCATGATGGATGATTATGGCGCTAAAGACATGCACCACGGCGATCTGAGCGAGGAAGCGCTGAAAGGGCGCTTTGGCCTGACGGACGTCTCGGCGAAAGTGAACCCGTATACGCTGACCCTTTCGCCGCGGGTTGTAGCCAGTCCGTATGATGGATTTTATTCGGGCAGCCTGACGGAGAGTGCGCCGGTTGTAGTCAGCCGGGAGGAAAGCGCGCGACTGATGTTTGATGAGTTTCGTGAACTGGCGAAGGTGTTCTCCTTTCACGGTCCGTATAAGAACATCATCACTGAGATGATCAACCACATGCAGAAGAACAGCGGCACACCGTACAGCAGCCCGCTACTGGATAAGGCGCTGAAAGAGCAGATCCTGAATGACCGTTCTGGGAAAAGTTCGTTGCTGAGAATCCAAAATGTTCTAAAAGCAGCAATTAACTACGAGTATGGATTTATTCCTCTCGATAAGAAGGACAAGTTGTTTGACGAAAAGGGAAACTTTAAGGAGTTAAGTGGGGCTGTTCTGCCAAAGTTTGACCATCTTATCGACCGTACTAACGGGCTGGTGATAACCGTCCATGATACCTGGTCGACGCATATCACGCTGCAGTCGCTGGAGGTGACGGGCAACAGCTACCGGGCGAAGGTGCATTACCGGATTCAAGATCACTTCGGACTTGATGATGCAGACATTCTGAACCCTGTTTTTCATCAGGGACGAATTTTCCGGACCTGGTTTGTGCTGCAGCGTTATGTGAAATACGGCTACAGGCCGTTTATCACCGAGATGAATACGACCGTGGAAATCAGCGGGAGGCGGGATGAATAAGTGGCTGATAGCGGGCGTTATTGCGGCGGCTGCCGGTGGCTTTCTGCTCTGGCAGTACCTGACGCCGGTTGATATTGTGGCAGTACATGATGGCGATACGATACTGGTCAGGCATTTTCCGTACCTGAAAAGCCGCCAGATAGCCTGGTGGGAAGCCAACAAGGATATGATTCAGGAAAAATACGGTATACCGAATAAAGGCGAAGATTATTATTACTACATATCTATTATGGATTTTGGGAATGGATATCGTACCGAGCCGAATGAAAGCTTGCTTGGGTTTATTGATGAGGTTTCTTGCTTCAATGACATACAGACAGAGAAGCGGTGTATTGATAGAAAGCCACTTTTGGATGTACGATATAGCCAGAATTATGGGCTTAAATATGAGTCGTATTAACGTAAATTTTAATGACTGAACGTTAAATCAAAAAGGATCTTTGAGATCCTTTTTTTCGCGCGTAATCTCTTGCCCTGTATACAAAAAACTGCTACCAACGGTGGTTTTTTTCCGGAATTCAGAACTACCAACTCTTTGTTCCGATGGTAACTGGCTTTCACGGAGCGCAGATACCTAAACTGTCCTTCCAGGGTAGCCGCAGTCAGGGCACCACTTCAAGAGCTCTGTAGCACCGCCTACATCATCATTACTCTGCAAACCTGTTACCAATGGTTAACGCGACTGGCGATTCGTCGTGTCTTTTAGGGCTGGACTAAAGAAAACAGTTACCTGAACAAGTGCGTTAGTCGGACTAAATGGGGAGTTCGAGCATATACGTACTTCATTCCGTCAAAACAACCTTAGGGTAGGATATTTAATGAGATGGTCACTCCCTCCTTCCCGGTATTATGCTGAGGACAGGCTTTCATTCGGAGAACTATC
>NZ_PUQF01000049.1:0-3575 GCF_003331015.1 Enterobacter sp. GER_MD16_1505_Eko_090
ATGCCGCCGTGGGCGCTGCCGGCTGCGGCGACGCAGATGGGCTTTATGAGCCGCACGAAAGACGGTTCCGTGGACAACGCCAACGCCCTGCGGTTTGAGGATAAAGCGGGCGCAGAGCAGGTATGGATCCAGGCCGAGCGCAATCTTGATATTAACGTCAAAAACGACGAAACACATTCTACTGAAAAAAATCGAACCCAGTTCGTTGGCGAAGATGAAACCTTACGGGTAGCGAAAAATCAGAAATCAGGGATTAAAGGCGATGTGGTATGCCTGACGGGGAACAGTCGAAACGATAAAGTCGTTAATAATTTTATACTTTCCGCAGGAAATACGCTGAGACTGGAATGTGGTGAAAGCGCCATCGAGCTATCAAAAGACGGCAGCGTCCATATCATTGGTAATAATTTTAACTTTACTGCGAAACAGAACGCGCAAATTAATACGCTTTCCGGCGAATTACATTTGAACCCTGATGATGGACAAAATGTCATCGATCCGCCTGGCGCATCCCTTCAGGGTGAAATCCAGCAGGAAGTGGATAGTTTTTTTGTTATTAATGGCAATAAATAAGAGTAACCCGAATGGCTGAATATATTCTTCAGGAAGCATCCCTTGCCTTACCCGATGTATTTAAAGACAGAACCATGAATTTATTTACCCTGAGTGATAAAGGAGCCAGCGAGTTTACTTTTGTTGTTTCTCGTGCGAGTGCTAAAAACGAAGATAAAGTCCATGATGCGGCAACTCGTTTGGTACGTGAACTGGAAATTACGGTGCCCGACTTTCGTCTCGAATCCTCGCAGATGACCTCTGTTGATGGTCTCCCGGCAGTTGAGCTTTTTTATCAATTCAAAAATGATAATGCGATCATTTTCCAGAGGCAGACCGTTATTTTGCTCGGTGACCATCCTGGCGGCCAAAAGATGGTGTGTTATATCGGTACTTGCCCGGGCGAGTTTAGCGATTATTATCATAATCAATATCAGGAAATTATCCGCAGTATTAAGTTCCACAAACCGGCTCAGACTGAAACTAGAGAAATGCTCGCTGCCGAGAGCCAGGGGCCATTTTTTGCGCTTGATAGTGAGAGTAAGGAATTGAGTGTCTTTGAAAACATTCAGGAACTGTATGGACATCTTTCGCTTCAGCGGGCGAAAGAGGGGCAATATTTGCTTTTTGAAAAACAGGGTAAACCACTCAGTATTGCACCCGTTCCGGGGAGCCAACCCCTTCGTTACGCGCTGTGGACGACTTTCGCAGACAAATCACATCACCTACTTTCACAGCTTTCCGTATGCCGCCAGGTGTCTGGTTCTGACCCGCTTGATACAGCCGACCGGATCCGTAAGTATCTGATGGCACAGCGAGCCGAATAGCCATGTCCGAATGTCAGGCTGCTCGCGTAGATGATGAGATTGCACATACAGCCTCAAAAGGCTGGATGATTGCAGGATTGGTGGGCGGGGCCATTCTGGGCGCAGCTGCCGTTGTCGTCACCGGAGGGACCGCGCTGGTTGCTGTTTCTGCCGTTGCGGCTGGGGCATGCGCTGCGGGTGGGTTGGGTGAGCTCCTCGGCAGTATGTCATGGGCTCCACGCCATACTACCGGTACGCTAAAAGAAGGTTCACCCAATGTTTTTATCAACAGCCGAAAGGCGATCCGCGCTCACCTGTCAGCCGGAGAGTGTGATGAGCACAGCGGTAGCCTGCAACGGGTTGCGGAAGGTTCGATAAAAGTTTACATCAACAACTTTCCCGCCTCTCGCACAGGCGATAAATTGACATGCAGCGCTGAGATTAGTCAGGGATCGCGTAATGTTATTATCGGTGGAAGCAAAGTTCAGACCGATGAAATAAGTCCTGAAATCCCGGAATGGGTGAACTGGACGATGCTCGCCGTTGGTGCCGGAGCCATGGCGGTGCTGGCCAGTCCGGCAATCGCACTTCTGAGTACCCTCGGTGCGATGGGCGGTGGGACAGTCGGTAGTTATGCGGGGGGAATGCTGTTTGGCGAAGGTAGCGACGGTCAGAAATGGGGGATGCTGATCGGCTCGGTTATTGGCGGCGGGGCTGGCATGAAAGGCGGGGCAAGGTTTGATGCGTGGCGGGCTGGTAAGCCTGTTCTCGAACCGGTTAAGCCAAATATTTCGGCCCGAAGAGCTGAACTTAATGAAAAATTTGGACGCACGGGCGATCTTAATAGAGATATTAATATCCGTGCAAATCAAAAAATTGTTGATGATTTTATGCGTTCTCAGGGTGTTGAAGAAAGTAAAATACCAGCTTATCGCAGCGGTATAGATCTTGAACAGAGAGTGACAATTGAAACAATCAATAAAGGCAAAATAGCTTATCAGAATCAATCCCCAGGGAATTGGCAAGGAAACTGGTATTCTCTTGACGAATCGACCCCTGCCACAAAACTAGGCATTAACCCAGAGGGACAGGTCAGGGATACGGGGTTAATTGTTCCTAAAGAAGTAAAAGCTTATCAAGCGCAACAAAAAGTTGAGATGCTTCGAAGTAGTGCCACACCAGCCTTGGACACCTGGTCTGTACCAGACAAACCTTTCCAGACAGAAGGCGGTGGGATACAATGGTTTACCACTAAGCGTGATATTTGGACTCCATATAATGAATAACATGACAGCTCTAAATTATGTTGAAAAAGCATTAACTTTAGCAGAAAAGAGATATGCTGAGGTAAAACATCTCAACCCCCACTCCCCACTTTTACAAATGTACGATTCTATTGTACAACAATTAATATTTCTACGGGATTTAATCGAAGGCAAGGAAAAGGATAAAGCAAAATTATGGAAAATGACTTTCGGTATGTATGCAGCAAAGGAGTTTGATAATTCTGATGAGTTGTTTTTTGAAAGGTTGTCGGATGCCTGGTTTATTGTGGATCAAATCCGCCGAGGGTTAAAGGTTAGACTGCCGCATGAGGTTGATGCCAATTACAAAATGAAACAACATAATCTTAAAATGAAATATCCTGGTGAATTTTAGGGTTTGATATTAAAAATATTTTATTATGGGTTAATGGTGATAGACTTACATGCTAATTTGAATGTATTGTTAAAATATGTAGATATATATCGTAAGTACTTACCTGTTAGCAGTCTTTCAGTCCAGCAGAAGATGCAGTATAAATATAATGATAAACTATTAGAATCATCTTTTGATTGCGATGCACAAAAACAATGGGACTTAACACCACAATGTAACATCTCACTCGCGGAATCACGGGATCGTGCTGTCGGTGCGCTTATAAGTCTTGCTGTTGGAGATGCTGTAGGTACGACGCTCGAATTTTTACCTCGTGACAAAGCACATGTCAAAGATATGATAGGTGGTGGGCCATTTCGACTCCGCGCAGGTGAATGGACGGATGATACATCCATGGCATTATGTCTTGCGGAAACGCTTCTTGAGAAAGGTGATGCTGATACTATATGCTTCAGGAATAAGCTTCTGGAATGGCATCGGCTAGACTGGCCCCATGAATCTCCAGACAGTTGGTATCACTTAAGTTAGTGATAGTCTTAATACTAGTTTTTAGACTAG
>NZ_PUQF01000050.1:0-3203 GCF_003331015.1 Enterobacter sp. GER_MD16_1505_Eko_090
TTGATGCCTGGCAGTTCCCTACTCTCACATGGGGAGACCCCACACTACCATCGGCGCTACGGCGTTTCACTTCTGAGTTCGGCATGGGGTCAGGTGGGACCACCGCGCTAAAGCCGCCAGGCAAATTCTGTTAATCTGTATCAAAGCTGAAAATCTGTCTCTTCGCCAAAACATCTTCGGCGTTGTAAGGTTAAGCCTCACGGTTCATTAGTATCGGTTAGCTCAACGCATCGCTGCGCTTACACACCCGACCTATCAACGTCATCGTCTTTAACGTTCCTTCAGGAGACTTAAAGTCTCAGGGAGAACTCATCTCGGGGCAAGTTTCGTGCTTAGATGCTTTCAGCACTTATCTTTTCCGCATTTAGCTACCGGGCAGTGCCATTGGCATGACAACCCGAACACCAGTGATGCGTCCACTCCGGTCCTCTCGTACTAGGAGCAGCCCCCCTCAATTCTCCAGCGCCCACGGCAGATAGGGACCGAACTGTCTCACGACGTTCTAAACCCAGCTCGCGTACCACTTTAAATGGCGAACAGCCATACCCTTGGGACCTACTTCAGCCCCAGGATGTGATGAGCCGACATCGAGGTGCCAAACACCGCCGTCGATATGAACTCTTGGGCGGTATCAGCCTGTTATCCCCGGAGTACCTTTTATCCGTTGAGCGATGGCCCTTCCATTCAGAACCACCGGATCACTATGACCTGCTTTCGCACCTGCTCGAGCCGTCACTCTCGCAGTCAAGCTAGCTTATGCCATTGCACTAACCTCCTGATGTCCGACCAGGATTAGCTAACCTTCGTGCTCCTCCGTTACTCTTTGGGAGGAGACCGCCCCAGTCAAACTACCCACCAGACACTGTCCGCAACCCGGATTACGGGTCTACGTTAGAACACCAGCCATTAAAGGGTGGTATTTCAAGGACGGCTCCACGCAGACTGGCGTCCACGCTTCAAAGCCTCCCACCTATCCTACACATCAAGGACCAGTGTTCAGTGTCAAGCTATAGTAAAGGTTCACGGGGTCTTTCCGTCTTGCCGCGGGTACACTGCATCTTCACAGCGAGTTCAATTTCACTGAGTCTCGGGTGGAGACAGCCTGGCCATCATTACGCCATTCGTGCAGGTCGGAACTTACCCGACAAGGAATTTCGCTACCTTAGGACCGTTATAGTTACGGCCGCCGTTTACCGGGGCTTCGATCAAGAGCTTCGCGTTACCGCTAACCCCATCAATTAACCTTCCGGCACCGGGCAGGCGTCACACCGTATACGTCCACTTTCGTGTTTGCACAGTGCTGTGTTTTTAATAAACAGTTGCAGCCAGCTGGTATCTTCGACTGATTTCAGCTCCACCCGCAGGGGCTTCACCTACATATCAGCGTGCCTTCTCCCGAAGTTACGGCACCATTTTGCCTAGTTCCTTCACCCGAGTTCTCTCAAGCGCCTTGGTATTCTCTACCTGACCACCTGTGTCGGTTTGGGGTACGATTTAATGTTACCTGATGCTTAGAGGCTTTTCCTGGAAGCAGGGCATTTGTTACTTCAGCACCGTAGTGCCTCGTCATCACACCTCAGCGTTATAAGATACCGGATTTACCTGGAACCTCCGCCTACATGCTTAAACCGGGACAACCGTCGCCCGGCTAACATAGCCTTCTCCGTCCCCCCTTCGCAGTAACACCAAGTACAGGAATATTAACCTGTTTCCCATCGACTACGCCTTTCGGCCTCGCCTTAGGGGTCGACTCACCCTGCCCCGATTAACGTTGGACAGGAACCCTTGGTCTTCCGGCGAGCGGGCTTTTCACCCGCTTTATCGTTACTTATGTCAGCATTCGCACTTCTGATACCTCCAGCATGCCTCACAGCACACCTTCAACGGCTTACAGAACGCTCCCCTACCCAACAACACATAGTGTCGCTGCCGCAGCTTCGGTGCATGGTTTAGCCCCGTTACATCTTCCGCGCAGGCCGACTCGACCAGTGAGCTATTACGCTTTCTTTAAATGATGGCTGCTTCTAAGCCAACATCCTGGCTGTCTGTGCCTTCCCACATCGTTTCCCACTTAACCATGACTTTGGGACCTTAGCTGGCGGTCTGGGTTGTTTCCCTCTTCACGACGGACGTTAGCACCCGCCGTGTGTCTCCCGTGATAACATTCTTCGGTATTCGTAGTTTGCATCGGGTTGGTAAGCCGGGATGGCCCCCTAGCCGAAACAGTGCTCTACCCCCGAAGATGAGTTCACGAGGCGCTACCTAAATAGCTTTCGGGGAGAACCAGCTATCTCCCGGTTTGATTGGCCTTTCACCCCCAGCCACAAGTCATCCGCTAATTTTTCAACATTAGTCGGTTCGGTCCTCCAGTTAGTGTTACCCAACCTTCAACCTGCCCATGGCTAGATCACCGGGTTTCGGGTCTATACCCTGCAACTTAACGCCCAGTTAAGACTCGGTTTCCCTTCGGCTCCCCTATACGGTTAACCTTGCTACAGAATATAAGTCGCTGACCCATTATACAAAAGGTACGCAGTCACACCACGAAGGTGCTCCCACTGCTTGTACGTACACGGTTTCAGGTTCTGTTTCACTCCCCTCGCCGGGGTTCTTTTCGCCTTTCCCTCACGGTACTGGTTCACTATCGGTCAGTCAGGAGTATTTAGCCTTGGAGGATGGTCCCCCCATATTCAGACAGGATACCACGTGTCCCGCCCTACTCTTCGAGTTCACAACCTGTGTGCTTTCGTGTACGGGACTGTCACCCTGTACCGTGCGACTTTCCAGACGCTTCCACTAACACACAAGCTGATTCAGACTCTGGGCTGCTCCCCGTTCGCTCGCCGCTACTGGGGGAATCTCGGTTGATTTCTTTTCCTCGGGGTACTTAGATGTTTCAGTTCCCCCGGTTCGCCTCGTTAACCTATGTATTCAGTTAACGATAGTGTGTCGGAACACACTGGGTTTCCCCATTCGGACATCGCCGGGTCAAAGGTTCATATCACCTCGCCGGCGCTTTTCGCAGATTAGCACGTCCTTCATCGCCTCTGACTGCCAGGGCATCCACCGTGTACGCTTAGTCGCTTAACCTCACAACCCGAAGATGTTTCACTTCATGATTGCGAAAATTTGAGAGACTCGAACACACCATTTAAGATGTGTCGTTTCAATTTTCAGCTTGATCCAGATTTTTAAAGAGCAAA
>NZ_PUQF01000051.1:0-2735 GCF_003331015.1 Enterobacter sp. GER_MD16_1505_Eko_090
GAGTAGAGTAAGAGGCAGGGCGTAGTCGGACTATTTCCCTGCCTCTCCTCCCCGAACCGGACGTGCACCTTTCAGCGCATCCGGCTCTCCATTTAAATGCTGGCGAACGCCATTGCCACTTCTGTAAAGCGCGATGTATACGTGTTTCTGGTCTCCGTCCTCAGATAGGGATTACCTTCGGGTAGCCGCCAGCGGAACAGCTTCTTGCCTTGCCCCACCAACCGGTACAGTATTTCGCCGCTGAGCTTGCCGTGATTGGTTTTACCAAATAAAACCCACGTTTTGCTCTGACCCGGTTTCGGTGATTTACACCACCACCTCATCAGGGAAGCGATACCT
The DNA here is from genome assembly GCF_003331015.1 of Enterobacter sp. GER_MD16_1505_Eko_090. NCBI lineage: Bacteria > Pseudomonadati > Pseudomonadota > Gammaproteobacteria > Enterobacterales > Enterobacteriaceae > Enterobacter > Enterobacter sp. GER_MD16_1505_Eko_090. The sequence goes on from NZ_PUQF01000051.1 coordinate 340, forward strand.
GTACGGTATTTGCGGGCCAGCCAGTGAGCCAGCTTCCAGAACACGACACGGTCGATATAACTGAAGACTTTGGCCTTAAAATCAACGAACTGATAGAACATGGCCCAGCCTTTCAGTTTTCGGTTGAGTTGTTCAGCCATATCGACTTTGCTTTCACTGTAGTTGCCTGATAACAGTGCTGTCAGCGATGCGGCGAAGTTTCTGGCTTTCTCCTGCGGGATCGTTGAGACCACTCGCATCTCGCCATAACGACTGCGTTTGCGAATGATCCTGTGCCCCAGAAAGATAAAGCCGTCATTAACATGGGTGATTTTAGTCTTATCCATGTTCAGCCTGAGTTTCAGACTGCCTTCGAGCACACCCCGACTCCTCCCTGATGGCTTCCGCCTGTGCTTTGGTGCCTTTGACGATGAGGACAAAATCATCGGCATAGCGGCAGTACGCCACCGCGGGTTTCCACTGCCAGTTTTCTCTGACCGCCGTACTTCGGCCCCGTTGGATACTGTTATTCCAGTACCACCGATCTTTTCTGGCTTTCCCGCTCAGGTAGCGCTCATGCAGGTATTGATCGAACTCATTCAGCATGATGTTCGATAATAGCGGCGATATAACACCGCCCTGTGGCACACCTTCACTGGCCGCCCGAAAGAGACCGACATCGATATGTCCCGCCTTGATGGTTTTCCACAGCAGAGTCATGAAACGTGCGTCACTGATCCTGCGGCGTACAGCCTTCATCAGCAGTCGATGATGTACGGTGTCGAAGTAACTGGACAGGTCGCCTTCAATCACCCAGCGTCCCCGGGTTTCACCGCAGTCTGTGAGCTGTAATTTCACCGTGCGGATCGCGTGGTGGACACTGCGCTCAGGCCGGAAGCCATATGAGAGCGTATGAAAATCACTCTCCCATATCGGCTCCATCGCCATCAGCATGGCCCGCTGAACAATACGATCCCGCAACGCGGGGATACCCAGTGGTCGCAGTTTGCCGTTGCTTTTAGGGATGTAAACCCGTCTGGCGGGCAAGGGCTGGTAGTGGCCTGAGAGTAATTCATCCCTGAGGATTTGCAGCTCAACAGCCAGTCTGGCCTGTAGCATTGTTTTGTTCACGCCATCAACGCCGGGGGTATGCGCCCCCTTTGATGAAAGCGTGATCCGCGCCGCTTCAGCCAGCCATTCTGGTTGTGTTATCAGACGCAGCAGCCGTTGAATCCGTAGGGACGGATCGGTGGCTGCCCATGTGGCAAGCTTGCGTTGCATTTCGCTGATTATCAAAGGTCTTCACCTCGTTAGGTCAGTTAATTCACGTCGCAAACACATTCAAACTGCTTCCCTTCGCCATGTAATGGGCTTTCCCCATCGCGGACTACTACGGAAGCTCCGCCAGCCAGCGCGTCATCGGAGCCATGCCCCCTTAACATCCGTCGCTGACCTTCCCCGGTTTACCTGCCTGGACTCAGGCATACTGAGGAGGCTGCCCGTCGCACTCTTTATCCTTGCTTGCCGCAAGTTGGCAGAAGTCAGCAACGCGAGCGTGATGGGCGCTGCTGCCCCGGTGTTTCACATATATATCAAAACACCTTCGACCGGCAGTGCTTACGTATCACCGCCAGTTCCTCCTGCACGGCCTGTCAGATCACGTAGGCCATGGTGACATTTTCAACCCACAGAGGCGGATTAACGGGTTCATGTTCTTCAACCTTTCAGTACTCAACCTTGAGGATCATCTTGGCTTAGTGATCTCGCCTCAATCCCCGTTGTCAGCGGGTTACATCACCCTGCGGGCATGCCGCAGGTCACTGCCGCTCAGGTTCTCCGCCGTCACACCCGACGGGATTGTTGGGTTTCTCATCGTGAGTTACCGGTTCAATATTCCAGACAGACTCGTGGTTCATTTGAGCATCCCTGCTCACCCTGAACTCCGGGCACACTATAAGTAATATCAGTGACCCAGACCTGGTTGGCCCGGACAACGGTGAACTGCCGCTGCACGCGATTAGGAGCAACGACTGAAGGCCTGCCAGCGATACGACGTGGAGCTTTATAGCCGCGCACAGCTTTAATCCGGTTCAGTTGCATGATCCGACCCACCCGGTTTTTACCGCAGGTTTCCCCGATTTCGTTCAGATCGCCATGAACCCGTCGATAACCGTATACGCCTCCGCTCAGGGAATATGAGTCGCGGATAAGCATCAGCAGGCGCTGGTTATCTTTATCACGCGCCGAGACAGGGTTATGCAGCCACGCATAGAACCCGGCCCGGGCGACATTCAGTACCCGACACATCGTCATCACACCCCATACAGTGCGGTGCTCATTGATAAAGCGGTACTTCAGTCGGGCTCCCTTGCAAAGTACCGCGCGGCCTTTTTCAGGATATCCCGTTCTTCTTCGGT
>NZ_PUQF01000052.1:0-2437 GCF_003331015.1 Enterobacter sp. GER_MD16_1505_Eko_090
GTAAGCGTCGTCTGAGTACCGTCTGGTCCCGAATCCAGGATCCTGTAACTTAAGCACCCACTTATTTTGCAGGTGGACACCTCATGCGCGCTAAAGAAAGACTTCCCCGGAAACACTATTCCCCTGAATTCAAAATGGAACTGGTCAGGCTGGCTCTTGAAGAAGAAGGCAGTATTGCCGCACTGGCCCGGAAACATGACGTCAATGATAACCTGCTCTTTAAATGGATAAGGCTCTGGCAGCGTGAAGGGCGGGTCTGTCGGCCCCGAAAAAACTCATCGTCGCTTCCTGCCCTGATACCCGTGCAGCTTCAGGCGGGCTCTTCTCTCCCAACCTTCGAACTACCATCCTGCTCTCCTCCCGCTACCTGCCACATAAAATGTCGGGGAGGAGAAATAACACTGACTCATCCCTCTGCTGAACTCATGAGCACTGTCCTGCGCGAACTGATGCGGGGGCCGGTATGATAAATCTTCCCGCAGGCACAAAAATCTGGCTGGTTGCCGGTATCACCGATATGCGCAACGGCTTCAATGGCCTCGCCGCAAAGGTGCAGACCGCGCTGAAAGATGACCCGATGTCCGGCCACGTCTTCATCTTCCGGGGACGCAGCGGCAGTCAGGTAAAACTGCTCTGGTCCACCGGCGATGGTCTGTGCCTGCTGACAAAGCGACTGGAACGTGGTCGCTTCGCCTGGCCCTCAGCCCGCGATGGCAAAGTGTTCCTGACGCCGGCGCAACTGGCGATGCTGATGGAAGGTATCGACTGGCGACAGCCAAAGCGGTTACTGACATCCCTGACCATGTTGTAGCGCTCTTTATCCTGGTTGTCGCAGAATAAGCCTGGTAAAATACAGGCTTATGAACGATACCTCTTCTGACGACATCCTTCTGCTGAAACAGCGCCTGGCCGAACAGGAAGCGTTGATCCACGCCCTGCAGGAAAAGCTGAGCAACCGGGAACGCGAAATAGACCATCTGCAGGCGCAACTGGATAAGCTGCGCCGGATGAACTTCGGCAGTCGTTCCGAAAAGGTATCCCGCCGTATCGCGCAAATGGAAGCTGACCTGAACCTGCTGCAGCAGGAAAGCGATACGCTGACCGGCCGGGTGGATGACCCGGCAGTGCAGCGCCCGCTGCGTCAGACCCGCACCCGCAAACCGTTCCCTGAGTCACTCCCACGGGATGAGAAGCGGCTGCTGCCGACTGAGCCGTGTTGCCCGGAGTGCGGTGGTTCGCTGAGTTACCTGGGTGAGGATGCCGCCGAACAGCTGGAGCTGATGCGCAGCGCCTTCCGGGTTATCCGGACAGTCCGTGAAAAGCATGCCTGCCGTCGGTGCGATCGCATCGTTCAGGCCCCGGCTCCTTCGCGCCCCATCGAACGGGGGATCGCCGGACCGGGGCTGCTGGCCCGAGTGCTGACCTCAAAGTATGCAGAGCACACACCGCTGTATCGCCAGTCGGAGATCTATGCCCGCCAGGGTGTAGTGTTGAGTCGTTCTGTACTGTCGGGCTGGGTGGATGCGTGTTGTCGTCTGCTGGCACCGCTGGATGAAGCCCTTCAGCACTATGTCCTGACCGACGGCAAACTCCATGCTGACGATACGCCTGTCCCGGTGCTGTTGCCGGGCAATAAGAAGACGAAGACCGGGCGCTTATGGACGTACGTTCGAGACGACCGCAACGCCGGATCAGCGCTGGCCCCCGCAGTGTGGTTCGCTTACAGCCCGGACAGAAAAGGTATCCACCCTCAGACCCATCTTGCAGGCTTCAGTGGCGTACTGCAGGCTGATGCCTACGCCGGGTTCAACGAGCTCTACCGCGACGGCCATATAAAGGAAGCCGCGTGCTGGGCCCATGCCCGCCGAAAAATCCACGATGTTCACGTCCGTACCCCGTCAGTCCTGACGGAGGAGGCGCTGAAACGGATCGGCGAGCTGTATGCCATCGAGTCGGAGATCAGAGGTAAAAGAGCAGAGGAACGGCAGGCAGTCCGGCACCAAAAAGTGCTGCCGCTGCTGGCGTCACTGGAGGGGTGGCTGCGGGAGAAACAGAAAACCCTCTCAAGGCACTCAGAACTGGCGAAGGCGTTCGGGTATGCGCTGAACCAGTGGCCGGCGCTGATCCGCTATGCAGAAGATGGCTGGGTGGAGGTGGATAATAACATTGCCGAAAACGCCCTACGACGGGTCAGTCTGGGGAGAAAAAACTGGCTGTTCTTCGGCTCGGATCATGGTGGTGAGCGCGGTGCGTCACTGTACAGTCTTATCGGGACGTGCAAATTAAACGGCGTGGATCCGGAACGCTATCTGCATTATGTACTTGATGTCATCGCCGACTGGCCTGTGAACCGGGTGGGTGCTCTGCTCCCGTGGCGGGTTACTCTGCCTGCCTGACCAGCTTCACTTCGTCAATACGGTTCTCACTGCACGCTTAC
>NZ_PUQF01000053.1:0-2327 GCF_003331015.1 Enterobacter sp. GER_MD16_1505_Eko_090
TACCAGCGTACGGCCCACAGAATGATGTCACGCTGAAAATGCCGGCCTTTGAATGGGTTCATGTGCAGCTCCATCAGCAAAAGGGGATGATAAGTTTATCACCACCGACTATTTGCAACAGTGCCCTCCGGTTTCATTTCAGCAGGTCTTAATCAAATTCAGTGTGCCATACATGCGGCACGAAAAAGTCTGGCATCAATGTGACCAGTTCTATCACCCACCACAGTCACTACAGTGGCCACACAGTTGGGGACCCAAAGGATGTTGTTTACCATTTTGCAATGGTTGACAGCTACCCGAAAGCAACTCCTCTTCGAGAGCGCTCAATTCCTCAGTTAATCGGGTTTGCAATTTTAGTTTGTTGAACCCATCCACACTGGGCGTAAGTGTATAGTTGTGATAACTGTCAACTTTTCTTCTCTCTTCTGTTCAGAATAAATTAATGTTCAGGCGTTATGATAAATAGATGTTATCGCCACCATGGCGCGGTCTTTACAGGAATAAATCTCACCATTTTTATATTTTCACCACAGTACCTCAAAATTTCATATACCAAAACTGAACTTGGCCGGGTAGTATTGGCTGCTTAGTATTAACTGTAGATGCTGTTATTAGGAGTTTCAGGTGCAGGTAAACAAACTTACGGATGATATTGATATTAGTTCTCATGAGCGTTTCCTCGCGGCCCGTAAAAGCACATGGGTTAGTGTGCTTGTTAATTGTTTTCTGACATCCGGGCAAGTGATTACTGGCGTATTTTCCGGATCTCAGGGGCTTATTGCGGATGGTATCCATTCTCTGTCTGATTTAGTTTCAGACTTTGTGGTGCTTATTGCTAATCATAAAAGTAAAAAAAATCCCGATGATGACCATCACTACGGGCATCATCGTTATGAAAATGGTGCATCATTAATTCTGGGGACAATTTTATTCATTGTTGGCATCGGGATGTTATGGTCAGCAGCAAATAAAATGCAACAACCAGATGATATTCCTCAGGTACATATTGTTGCTCTGTGGGTGGCCTTAGCCGCACTGGTTATCAAAGAGCTTCTTTTTCGCTATATGCTGGCAGTAGCAACCCGAGTAAAATCCACTATGCTGGTTGCCAATGCCTGGCATGCCCGCTCTGATGCCGCCTCATCTTTGGTGGTGGCTATTGGTATTATTGGTAGTTTATCAGGGTTTAAATTGCTTGATCCGGTAGCTGCACTGGTTGTGGGACTGATTGTGACCAGAATGGGATATTCATTTATGTCAGATTCGCTTCATGACTTGATGGACAGGGCCGTGGATATTGAAACTGAAAATAGTATAAAAACAACATTATTGTCCACGCCTGGGGTCGAAGGCATCCATGACCTCAAGACCAGAAAAATGGGGGACCTTGTTGTGGTTGATGTTCATCTGGAAATTGATGGTGATTTATCAGTGAAAGTAGGACATGACATTGCTGTTTTGGCCAGGAAATCAGTTTTAGATAATCATCATGTTTTAAATGTTATGACACATGTTGACCCTTATTTTAAAGGTGATAATAGTCCTGGTTGCGGGGGCAAATAATCCTGAAAAATAATATGAATGCTGCTGTTTTTTGAGAAGATTGGGAAGGGGTTATTTTTTTGCGCAATATTACCCCTTCTGACTGTGAAAACGAGAGTAAACAATATGGAGGCTATTATGAGAAAAATTATGCGTACTGTTGTGATAGGAGCCACCCTTCTTTTATCCCCCTGTGTAATGGCTGGTTCTGACGGTGTTGAACATGCCATGAAGATGATGAATAAAAGCTACCGCGCAGCACTTAAGGAGGAGGACGTTACATCCTTCAGGAAAGATATGCGGGAACTGAAAGCAACAGCAGAGTCCATCCTGAACAGCCCTGTAGAAGGGTATGACAGGGAAACGTATGTTGCAGGCATGTCACTTCTAATTGATGAGGTAACTGCCGTTGAAAGTACCGCTGAGAAGGAAGGTCTTGACGCCGGGAAAATTGCAGCACAGAAACTAGGCAGTCTGATGAGAAAATACCACAATAAACTAGGTGTTGACTGAGACCGGGAATTATTCGGTGAAGGTAGATATGCTGGAAAGATATCCCTGAACTGACATGATACACGTGCCTGTAATCAAGCAGATAGCTATGCACTGGTGAGGAAATTTCACAACGTTATCTTATCTGCAAAATACATATAAAAATGTTGGGGTAACAAACATGCATTATCAATGCTACATATTTTAGTTTGTTGCGGCTTTGTTGAATAAATCAGATTTCGGGTAAGTCTCCCCCGTAGCGGGTTGTGTTTTCAGGCAATACGCACGCTTTC
>NZ_PUQF01000054.1:0-2284 GCF_003331015.1 Enterobacter sp. GER_MD16_1505_Eko_090
TACCAGCGTACGGCCCACAGAATGATGTCACGCTGAAAATGCCGGCCTTTGAATGGGTTCATGTGCAGCTCCATCAGCAAAAGGGGATGATAAGTTTATCACCACCGACTATTTGCAACAGTGCCGTTAAAGTTTACCGGACTGTTGCCGATAATCTTATTAACGTTATGACAGCCCTCTACGCAACGGTAGACCCCATAGACATTGTCAGATTTCAGACCAGCCCTCACCGGCTTGTCTTTTTTGGCAGGACGCTCCGGGGTATTAAATGGTCGTGTCTGACACACTCCATTCAGGCACACTGATACCGATAACAGATCTCGTTAATCAAAATATGATTCCTCATAAATAAGTCTGGAGGCACCAGTTATTTGTCAGGGACACCGGGGTCCGAAATAACCAGTTTCATTCACGAGTAATAAAATGAAAATCAAAGACTTTAGTGTGGGTATCAGGCTGGCTGGCAGCTTCAGCCTAATTCTGGTTCTTGTCATGATCATGACAGTGACCGGAGTGGGGTACCTGTACTCTATGCTCACTTCCACCGAGCGCGTGACGGATTATTATCTTCTGCAGGAGCGTATGGCGAATGAATGGCAGACCGGTATTGAATCAAACGGTGCGCTTGGACTGGTTCTGCTGACGTCGGGGGACCCGGATATCAGGACATATGCACAGCAGCGGATAGAGAAAACCGCTGCTCGCGTGGATATACTGCAGGATAAATTTAACAGGGAGTTTAATTCAGAGCAGGGTATTAAGCTGCTGAAAACCATTGGTGAAAAGCGTCAGGTGTATGCAGATACCCTGGTAAAAGCTCTTCAGATCAGTGAGCAGGGGGACCGTGAAGCCCTGAACAACTTCATTCGGTCACAGCAGTTACCGATCATAAATGACTACATTGCCAGTCTGCAGGCACTGGTGGAATACGAAAAAACAAGCATAGATAAAGCGGATGAAGTTATCCATGATAATGGTACGAAAGCCATACTGACACTGATCATCACTGGGTGTATGGCGCTTCTTCTGGGAGGTGTGCTGGCATGGCTGATCACCAGAAGCATTACCTGTCCGTTGATTTCAGCCGTCCGGATTGCCCGGGAAGTGGCGGAAGGTAACCTGTGTGTGGAGATTAAAGTGGACTCACAGGACCAGCTGGGGCAACTGATGCAGGCACTGCGTGATATGTGCGGGAGTCTGAGTAACACCGTCCGGGAAGTACGTCAGGGAGCGGACAATATTGCGCTGACTGCAGCAGAAATCAGCAGTGGTAATACAGACCTGTCAGCCCGCACCGAAGAGCAGGCTGCCGGTGTGGAACAGACGGCGGCCACTCTGGAACAACTGACGGCCACCATAAACAATACTGCCGGCAATACAGCACAGGTTTACCAGTTTGTGACAGAAACAACGGCCATTGTGAAACAGAATGGAGTGGTCATGAGTGAGGTGTCTTCCCGGATGCAGGAGATTTACGACACCTCGTCTGAAATGACAGCCATCATCCAGGTCATCGACGGGATTGCCTTCCAGACCAACATTCTCGCGCTTAATGCTGCCGTGGAAGCCGCACGCGCCGGCGAGTCCGGCCGTGGATTTGCGGTTGTGGCCGGAGAGGTTCGTAATCTGGCTCAGCGCAGTGCTTCTGCCGCGCGGGAAATAAAAGAGCTCATTGATGACTCCGTTTCCCGCATTGCATCCGGCCGTACCCTGGTTGAAAAAGCAGACAGGGGAATGGAGGATATCATCAGTAACGTCCAGAGCATGGAAGGGCTGATTGACGAAATAGCCAAGGCCAGTCGTGAGCAGGGAGATGGTATTGCCCAGATTAACAGCGCCATGGGCCAGATAGACAGCACCACCCAACAAAATGCAGCTCTGGTGGAACAGTCTGCAGCCACTGCCGCTTCGTTGCAGAATCAGTCACGGATTCTGCAGGAGAAGGTGAGCGTATTTCGTCTCCGTGATAATAAAAAACGCGATGCTGAACGAAAAAATACCATAGTACCGACAATCAGCAACACCAGCCCGCAGAGTAAGGTTAAAGCGGTAAAGTCCGTTCGTGAAACGGAACAACACGCCAGCGAGAACTGGGAAACCTTCTGACCCCCGACAACAGCGGGATCCTGTCGTTCCCGTTTTGTCAGCCATAATCTCCCGGCATGGTGTTCGCACTGTGCCGGTTATTTACAGGCGACAGGTGATGCTGCCAACTTACTGATTTAGTGTATGATGGTGTTTTTGAGGTGCTCCAGTGGCTTCTGTTTCTATCAGCTGTCCCTCC
>NZ_PUQF01000055.1:0-2101 GCF_003331015.1 Enterobacter sp. GER_MD16_1505_Eko_090
ACCTGCGGGTCGGTGAACACCACGGCCGGCATTGCGGTCAGGTCCAGGGCCGCATCGCCGCCAGTCATGTTGATCGCCGCACGAGTGCCGGCCGCTGCCGCCACATAGACGAACTGCGGCTGGTCGGTGCAGTCGCCGGCCGCGTAGATGTTCGGGCTACTGGTGCGCATGCCCTTGTCGATGACGATGGCCCCCTGCGCATTGACGGCTACCCCCGCCGCTTCCAATGCCAGGCTGCGCGTGTTCGGTGTCCGGCCGGTGGCGACCAGCAGCTTGTCGGCGCGCAATTCACCGTGCGTGGTGGTCAGCACGAATTCACCGTCCATATGGGCGACCTGGCTGGCTTGCGTGTGCTCCAGCACCTCGATGCCCTCGGCACGGAAAGCGGCTGTCACCGCCTCGCCGATGGCCGGGTCTTCACGGAAGAACAAGGTATTGCGCGCCAGGGCCGTGACCTTGCTGCCCAGCCGGGCAAAGGCTTGCGCCAGCTCCAGCGCCACCACCGACGAGCCGATTACGGCAAGGCGTTCGGGAATGGTGTCGCTCGCCAGGGCCTCGGTGGAAGTCCAGTAGGGTGACTCTTTCAAGCCCGGAATCGGCGGGACCGCCGGGCTGGCACCCGTGGCGACCAGGCAGCGGTCGAACATCACGACGCGCTCGCCACCCTCGTTCAAACTAACGATAAGGCTCTGGTCGTCCTTGAAACGCGCTTCACCGTGCAGAACGGTGATGGCTGAATTGCCGTCCAGGATGCCTTCGTACTTGGCATGACGGAGTTCTTCGACACGGGCCTGCTGCTGGGCCAGCAGCCGCTCGCGCAAGATCGTCGGCGGTGTGGGTGGCATGCCGCCGTCGAATGGGCTTTCCCGGCGCAGATGGGCGATGTGGGCGGCGCGGATCATGATCTTGGACGGCACACAACCGACGTTGACGCAGGTGCCGCCGATGGTGCCGCGCTCAATCAGCGTGACCTGCGCGCCTTGCTCGACGGCCTTCAGTGCTGCCGCCATCGCGGCTCCACCGCTACCAATGACGACGACCTGCAACGGGCGTTCGTTGCCACTGGGCTTATCAGCGGCCCCTATCCAGCCGCGCATCTTGTCGAGCAGGCCGGCGCGGTTGTCCGTCGGTGGCGCATCGGCAAGCGTTGCCTCGTAGCCCAGTCCGGCCACGGCGGTAGTCAGCGCATCCGATGACGTGCCCGCCTCAATGGCGAGTTGCGCTGTGCCCTTCGGATAGGACACCAGCGCCGATTGCACGCCGGGCACTTTCTCCAAGGCTTCCTTGACGTGAGCCGCGCACGAGTCGCAGGTCATCCCGGTGATTTTCAGGGTGGTCATGTATTTTTCCTTTTCTGTGGTGGCTACGGCTGTTGCCGTCAGCCACGTTGTTCTGGCAATTCACAGCTGTCCGGCCCGCAGCGGCGATGTGCTGGCGAGATGAAATCCCAGACCGACACCCCAACCATCAAGGCCAGGCCGACATAGAGCAGTCCACCGCTCTGCCAGCCGTAAGCCCGCATTAAAAACACCGCTGCCAGCACCAAGATCGGGCCTATCGTGCCGAGCGCCGTGCGTCGCCACTGTCGATGATTGAGCCAAGCGATAGCATTGGCGAGTAACGCGATGCCGGCGAACATCGGCAGCAGGATGCCAATGAATAGCCCCTCGTACTGGCTCAAGAAGCCCAGTCCGATGGCCGCGCCAAAGCTGGCGATGGCAGGAAAACAGGCGGCGCAGCCCATCGCGGAAACGACGCTGCCGAGCGCGCCGGTTTTGCCAGCGATGCGCGTGATGAGTCCCATGTGTCGCTCCCGAGTTCGGTTAACGGATCAGCGTTTGAGGCTGGACGGATAGCCCGCGTCCTCGGTCGCCTTGGTCAACTTCTGGACGTTGGTCTTGGCATCGTCGAAGGTGACGACGGCCTGGCGCTTGTCGAAACTTACGTCGGTCTTGCTCACGCCCTCAACCTTGGAAAGCGCGTGCTTGACAGTGATCGGGCAAGAGGCGCAGGTCATGCCAGGCACGGACAGCGTGACGGTCTGGGTGGCGGCCCACACGGGGGCAACAACGGCAGCGAGGGCGAGGGCGGCAAACAGTTT
>NZ_PUQF01000056.1:0-1956 GCF_003331015.1 Enterobacter sp. GER_MD16_1505_Eko_090
TGTCAACAACGGGTAAAAAGTGATCCACTTACCGCCACCACCAACGGTTTAATATTGATCCACCTTGTTTACTCAGGATTAGCTTCAGCTATAACCCCGGCCTTTCGTTTCTGCTTCAGTCGATAGCTTTCCCCTTTTATTTGCACGACGTGTGAGTGATGTAAGATCCGGTCCAGCATCGCCGATGTCAGCGCTGCATCACCGGCGAACGTCTGATCCCACTGCCCGAACGGCAGGTTGGAGGTCAGGATCATCGCGCTCTTCTCGTAACGTTTGGCGATGACCTGGAAGAACAGCTTGGCTTCCTCCTGACTGAACGGCAGATAACCTATTTCATCGATGATAAGCAGCTTCGGGGCCATGACACCACGATTGAGAGTCGTTTTGTAACGGCCCTGACGCTGTGAAGTGGACAGCTGTAGCAGCAGGTCCGCTGCTGTTGTGAAGCGAACCTTGATGCCCGCCCGTACTGCTTCGTAGCCCATGGCTATCGCCAGATGCGTTTTTCCCACGCCCGATGGCCCCAGCAACACGATGTTTTCGTTACGCTCTATGAAGCTCAGGGATCGCAGCGACTGGATTTGCTTCTGAGGAGCGCCGGTGGCGAAGGTGAAGTCGTACTCCTCGAACGTCTTTACCGCCGGGAAGGCTGCCATCCGCGTGTACATCGCCTGTTTACGCTGATGCCGGGCCAGTTTCTCCTCATGTAACAGGTGCTCCAGGAAGTCCATGTAGCTCCATTCCTGATCCACCGCCTGTTGCGACAGCGCCGGCGCTGCGCCGATAAGACTGTCCAGCTGGAGCTGTTCGGCAAGCACCATCAGCCGTTGATGTTGCAGTTCGACCATCATGCGGCTCCTCTGCAGAACGTGTCATAGATGGAGAGCGGATGATGCAACGGCTGCCTGTCGAAGGTCATCAGGCTTTCATCAACCTGCACGTCATACTGTTTTTTCTCCGGTGGCAGTGCCAGCATGGATTGCTGTTCCTCCACCCAGCGATCGCAGGGGCGGGTCTGGATAGTTTCATGCTTACGTTGATTGGCCACATCGTACAGCCAGCGCAGGCCGTAACGGTTTGCGGTTTCAACATCGACGGTGATCCCCATCGGACGCAGGCGTGTCATTAACGGGATATAGAAGCTGTTGCGGGCGTACTGCACCATCCTCTCCACCTTGCCTTTAGTCTGCGCCCTGAAGGGACGGCACAGGCGGGGAGAGAAGCCCATCTCTTTGCCGAACTGCCACAGGGAAGGATGGAACCGGTGCTGCCCGGTCTGGTAAGCATCACGCTGCAGCACCACCGTTTTCATATTGTCGTACAGGACTTCCTGCGGTACACCGCCGAAGAAGCTGAACGCATTGCGGTGACAGGCTTCCAGCGTGTCGTAGCGCATGTTGTCGGTGAACTCGATGTAAAGCATTCTGCTGTATCCCAGAACAGCGACGAACACATGCAGGGGTGACTTGCCGTTTCGCATGGTCCCCCAGTCAACCTGCATCTGCCGTCCGGGCTCGGTTTCGAAGCGAACGACCGGTTCTGCCTGTGCTGGCAGGGTCTGTTTACGGATGAACTCTCTCAGGATAGTAAGCCCTCCACGATAGCCCAGCTCCATGATTTCCCTGGCAATAACGGTCGCCGGGATTTTGTAGGGATGCGCATCGCTGATCCGCTTAGAGATGTAATCACGGTATTCATCGAGCAGTGATGATGGTGCCGGGCGTGGTGAATACTGCGGCTTTTCAGATTTGGCTTTCAGGTGGCTGCGGACAGTATTGCGCGAAATACCCAGCTCCCTGGCAATGGCCCGGATACTCATTCCCCGCTTGTGCAGGACTTTAATTTCCATACGAATCTCAAAAGTGATCATAAGCTCCCCTGTATTCAGAGGAGCAGATTAACCCCTGGATCAATTTTCAACCGCTGGGGTGGATCAGTTTTGCACCGTTGGTAACA
>NZ_PUQF01000057.1:0-1722 GCF_003331015.1 Enterobacter sp. GER_MD16_1505_Eko_090
TGTATTCAGAGGAGCAGATTAACCCCTGGATCAATTTTCAACCGCTGGGGTGGATCAGTTTTGCACCGTTGGTAACATCTGTGGCTCTGGTTGTTCTGCAGCATGTACAGAGAGTGGTGGAAAAAAAACAGCGCCAACACGGCTATTGCAGAAGCCGATGCCAGGGAGAAACGCAAATGGCGATATGTCATATGGGGATGGAGAATGTTCCAGCTCCTGTGTCAGCTGTATCTGGCTACGCTGGTTCTCCGATTCGTACTCTCATAATGAAAGGCCCTGCGGCCGGCCAGGCAAGCAGTGTCAGCCTGCTGGCAAATCCGCCGGCCATCACTTTGAATAAGAGACTGCATACGGGATGCTGATTATTTATCAGGCCTTGATAAGGCGTCTGAACAAGAGTTGCTTAATATCCTGTTTGTGCGCAAGTATCGCGTGTGTCGTGACGACAGAATCTTCTGCAGAGTAAATGACGCGGTATCCGTTTGCCGTATTACATTCACGATATTTTGAGACACCCATTTTAAGCAGTTCCGGACAACTCTGACAGCCATAGGGGTAGAGACTCACGCGCTGCTCATACTGATCCAGTATTTCGGCCAGGACGGGAGCAGGGTCAACGTCTGAATGTGTAAGGTGAGATGCGATCTCTGACAGGCAAATTTTCACTGTTTCCGTGTATTCAATTTTAACGACTTTTTTTTCCATTTTTTCACCTTAAGCGGAAAGCGTCCTTACAATCCCTCAAGCAACTGACCTCTGGTAAGCACTTTTCCTTCCGCTCTGTCCTGTTCAGATAGCGTCAGCAGTTTAAGAAGTGCTATGGCATTTTCCCGCTCCTGTTGCTGGTCATAGGACTCAATAACGTAAGCTGGTACACCATTCTGGGTAACCAGAATCGGTTCCGAGAGGTCCAGGGATGCTGCATTTTTTTTGACGAAAGAGATTGTTTCAACTTTCATTGTGGGAGCCTTGTCGTTAAATCAGGACTTAATATAGCCTAAATTTAGTCCAACTGCAATTTGACCCTTATGATTTGACTGCGCTCAACACGGCATCACGAAGCCATTCCGCTGAAAATACGAGTGAGGGTCATTGTCACCGGGAGGCTTTTCTTATCGCGGCCTGTAGTCTGTCAGCGGTTACGGCTTCCGGGAAAACCGTGATGGTGTCGGGAGTCGCCCCGCTAACGGGCATGACGACGATCCCCGGCGTTCCGGTGAGCCCCAGTTCCTCTGCCAGGTTACTGTTTTTCTCAAGGGACGCGGTATGGTCGCCCGGCACAGAGGCGGCCAGCCCTGCCTTTGACGCTGCCGCGAGTATATCCTCTGCCGTCAGCTTGCCTTCATTATGGCCGGTGGCGTAGATGGCATTGTGATAGGTGACATAGGCCTGCGGCCCTTTCTGTTGCCAGACCGTCAGCCCCTGCTGTGCAGCCTGAAGTGAAGCTTCCCAGCGACCACCAAATATTGGCCACTCCTTAAAGAGGTAGCGGACGTCCGGCTGCGCTTTCATGACCTTCTCCAGTTCCGGCGCGAAGCGGCTGCAGAACACGCACTGGTAATCAAAGAATTCAATCACCGCGACCTTTGCAGTATCAGGCCCGTAAGCCGGGGTGTCCGGATCATGCAGAAGGTTCGCCTGATTCTAGACTGGCCCCATGAATCTCCAGACAGTTGGTATCACTTAAGTTAGTGATAGTCTTAATACTAGTTTTTAGACTAG
>NZ_PUQF01000058.1:0-1662 GCF_003331015.1 Enterobacter sp. GER_MD16_1505_Eko_090
GGCCCGTCAGTTTCCAGAACAGAAGCCCCTCCACCGGGAGCTGAACGGTAATTCGGTTGAGCATAATCTTTATTCCACTATGGACTAATCTCGGTGTTCATTGAGATATTTTTTAAATCGTGCTTATTTAAGCCATAAACCTGAAAACATAAGGACGCTCCCCAGGGAAACTACGCTTTTAGCAACGATAAGTAGGCAAGGCGCAACGACGCGTGTTATAGACGATATTGCTTCATAATTTTCAGCATTGTATTTTTTGTGCCCTCCTGTAATCCCGGAAAAGATCGTGCAGAGCAGCACAACGGTAACTTTTAGTCCCCATACGCACAGGAAAGACATGGAAAAGATAATCGAATAGTGTTTCGCCGTTGCGACGGAGAATAATGACATTGACTGAGCGAGCCATTTCAACGTAAAACCAATAACAACCGTAACCACTAGCACCAGAACGAACATCAACCCAGCAAGGAACCATTGTTTTTTACTGAATAAGTCTTTTCCATTCCAGATAAGCGCTAGTGTCCAAATCATAAAGAGAATAAAGAAAAGCCATTGAATCATAACGTACCACATTTATACATGTTGTTCTCCAGGCATTGTCGTGTCGTCATCTCACTTCGCATCACACTCCTTTTCCAAACCAAATACCATAAAACAACAAGATACAGCTTAACGCGGCGAGAGATTTTGGTATCAGGCGTAATATTGGCCCAAACCGCTGATTGACTATATCAGTGATGCCATTAATTCAACCCAAATCAATATAATTTTATTTATCCACAAACCATGGTCACCACATGTTCTCTTCTCGAAGAATCTGTATTGTCCAATTTTTGACACGCCGGGACGCTTTTAACTAACAAACCATTAGGGACAGACAAAGAAAGAGGCACGGTACAATACCCGTGCCATATGACTAATATAATTATAAGAAATTATCCTCTGGAGCTCTATCGAACAGTTCACCTGCCATTTTGGCGATACGTTCGTGCTGCACGAGTTTGTTTTTCCACTCCTGCGGAATACCGGAATAACCATATAATGCCCCCGCGATTTGACCCGCCGTCGCTGCAACGCTGTCAGCATCATCGGCAAGATTGGCGGCCAGTAGAATGGCATCACGGAAATTATCAGTATTCCATACGGACCACATCGCGGCCTCAAGCGTATCGATAACATAACCACTTGAACGAATCTGATCGCGAGTTTTTTGCTTATACTCACCCGCGTTGATTATCATTACACGTGGCTGAAGCGGCATGACGTGCGGAGAAAAAACAAAAGCTTTATTGCTACCGTTAATCATATGCACAAGCAAATAACTTAAATACTGTGTACTATTTATTGCTTCCGCGGCACCGTGTGTTGCGATACTTTGTTTTTTAGCTTCATAAAACGCTTTGCTTAATGATTTTCTAAAAAAATAGAGACAGGTGCTTGCCTGATAATGGAAGCATTACCTGCAGTTTCTGGTGCTGTATTACCGATCCACCCAGGACCAACAGTTAAATATTGCTCTAAAGCAAACCGAGTTGTATTTCCTATATCAAAACAGATGCCATTTGAACTGTTATAACCATGCCGATGGATTGGCCCCTATATTTCCATACACTTTTTATCACTTAACCCATTACTGGTTCGCCGCCGCAGATATTCCCGTGG
>NZ_PUQF01000059.1:0-1629 GCF_003331015.1 Enterobacter sp. GER_MD16_1505_Eko_090
TACCAGCGTACGGCCCACAGAATGATGTCACGCTGAAAATGCCGGCCTTTGAATGGGTTCATGTGCAGCTCCATCAGTAAAAGGGGATGATAAGTTTATCACCACCGACTATTTGCAACAGTGCCAATTTTTGTACGTTAAGCGCATTATTTAACCAATCTTGGTTCGTAAGTGGTTGATTTTGCGTCAGTGGCTATCGCTTTTAAGTTGTCGCTCTTGCAGTATCGCATTTAGGTTATCCGATTAAGGTCAAACCTCTGAAAATGCCGTATAGCGCGGGAGTACACCCTATTGCTATAGGTAAGTCTGTTCAAAAAACAGGCTTACCGTACAATAATTCTCTATATCCAAACTGACCCCTACACGCTCGTAAGCGGCTCTTACGACCCGCTAACGCGGAGATACGCCCCAACTGCGGCTTCGCCTTGTTGTGACCACTCCGACCGCGCACAAAAGCCTCTGAGCCGCTTTTAGCGGAATATGGCTTTGCAGGGTGAAGGGATGGATAGGCGATCCCTTTCGATCCCTCACTGGTATCGGCGGCTAACCCTCGGTGCTACCTGTCATTTCATCCTGCCGCCTTACATGCGCTAACGCGCATAAATCCCCGTTCCTCAGTGGAACGAAAACTCACGCTAACAGGGTAGTGACCGGGTAGCCACGATAACTGCCAACAAAATTAGCTTATAGGTTAATTCTACCTTGTCTGAAATTAGCCTATAGGTTAATATTAATAGAAATGGGAGGTCACATGTTTAGCGTTGTTTATCACCCGGAAGCCAGGGAAGAAGCCACAGCATTACCCGTAAAAATCAGGGTGAAGTTTGACCGTCTCATCGGCAAACTGGAGTATGACGCCCGATTACTGCGGGAGCCGGACACGAAGCCCCTGGGCGATGGACTTTTTGAGATCCGCACGATGGGGACGGACATAGCCAGGGGAATCTGGGTATACCACAAAGGCAATACCATCATCATGCTCCGTGTTTTCATCAAGAAGTCACAGAAAACGCCAGCGAAAGAAATCGATCTCGCCAAAAAGCGGTTAGCGGAGGTACTTAATGAAACTGGTAAGCCATAAAGAACTGCATAACGAGTGGATGCAGGACGATGAATATCGCGCTGCATGGCAGGAAGAAGAACGTAAGGAAAAGCTCAGGGAGCTGCTTGCTGAATGGCGCAAGCATGACAACCTGACAAAAGCGCAGGTTGCTGAACGCATGGGGGTTACACCTCCGGTTATTTCTCGCCTGGAAAACAACATCACCAAAGCCAGCATCGACACACTGACCCGCTACGCTCACGCCTGCGGCATCAAGAAACCTGTCATTGCCCTGTACTGAATAGCCAGCCCTCCGGGGCTGGCCTTTTTGTTTCGGTCAGTCCCAAAATTTTGTTAAAGCAAGTTTAAAATGTCACCTGTTTCTCCAAAGTTGAAATGTCACTTCTAAGCCAATCTATTTATACATAATCTTTACATCTTTCCCCGGTGACAAAGTGCTAATTGGTCTGTAATGTTCAATGTGTGGCAGGCAAGCCGCCGGTGACTTAGGGAAGGTGCGAACAAGTTCCTGATATGAGATCATCATATTCATCCGGAGCGCATCCCAGAGGGACATCATGAGCCAT
>NZ_PUQF01000060.1:0-1446 GCF_003331015.1 Enterobacter sp. GER_MD16_1505_Eko_090
TGGAATAAAGATTATGCTCAACCGAATTACCGTTCAGCTCCCGGTGGAGGGGCTTCTGTTCTGGAAACTGACGGGTCGCGAGGCGATGTCCGAGTCGTTCGCGCTGACGCTGACCGTGCTCGGCACGGACGCGCGCATTGACCGCAGTAAGCTGCTGGGCCAGCCGGTCACGGTGACCATCCCGACGCAGAGCCTGCTGACGCCCCGCTATATAAACGGCAAGATTACCCGGGTGGCGGTCAGCGCCGTTGAGCTGACGGGCACCCGCTATGCGGTGTACCAGCTGACGGTGGAGCCGGACCTGTGGCCGATGAAGCGCGACCGTAACCTGCGTATTTTCCAGGGGCAGACGGTGCCGCAGATTGTGAAAACCCTGCTGGGTGAGCATCAGGTCAACGTTGAGGACAAACTCACCGGCAGCTACCGGGTGTGGGACTACTGCGTGCAGTATCAGGAGTCGAGCCTGGACTTCATCAGCCGTCTGATGGAGCTGGAGGGGATTGCGTATCACTTCCGCCATGAGGCGGACAAGCACACCCTGGTGCTCACCGACGCCGCCACGCAGTACCAGCCGTTCAGCGGCTATGAGGTTATTCCTTACCACCAGACGCCGTCCGGCGGCAGTACGGACGAAGAGGGCATCAGCCAGTGGGCGCTGGAGGACAGCGTGACGCCGGGGATATACAGCCTCGACGACTATGACTTCCGCAAGCCGAACGCGTGGCTGTTCCAGGCCCAGCAGAACCCGGCGTCGCCGACGCCGGGCAGCATTGACGTGTACGACTGGCCGGGGCGCTTTGTGGACAAGGGGCACGGGGAGTTCTATGCCCGTATCCGTCAGGAGCGCTGGCAGGTTGAGCACCAGCAGATTCAGGCCACCGCCACGGCGGCGGGGATTGCGCCCGGGCACACCTTCACCTTAACCAACGCGCCGTTCTTCAGCGACAACGGCGAGTATCTGGTCACGGCGGCGGGTTACCACCTCGAAGAGAACCGCTACGCCAGCGGCGAGGGGGAGACCATTCACCGGACCGATTTCACGGTCATTCCTGCGTCGGTGGCCTACCGTCCGGCGCAGACCACGGCGTGGCCGCGCACCTACGGCCCGCAGACGGCGAAAGTGGTGGGGCCGAAGGGCGAGAGTATCTGGACGGACAAATACGGCCGGGTGAAGGTGAAGTTCCACTGGGACCGTCTGGCGAAGGGCGATGACACCAGCTCCTGCTGGGTGCGCGTGTCGAGCGCGTGGGCGGGCCAGGGCTACGGCGGGGTGCAGATCCCGCGCGTGGGCGATGAGGTGGTGGTGGACTTTATCAACGGCGACCCGGACCGTCCGATCATTACCGGGCGCGTGTACAACGACGCGAGCATGCCGCCGTGGGCGCTGCCGGCTGCGGCGACGCAGATGGGCTTTATGAGCCGCACGAAAGACGGTTCCGTGGACAA
>NZ_PUQF01000061.1:0-1385 GCF_003331015.1 Enterobacter sp. GER_MD16_1505_Eko_090
GATAAAGCGGTACTTCAGTCGGGCTCCCTTGCAAAGTACCGCGCGGCCTTTTTCAGGATATCCCGTTCTTCTTCGGTACGTTTTAGCTGTGCCCGTAGTTTCAGGATCTCGCTTTTGGCTTCCAGTAAATCCCGGGCATGCTGCTCGCTGTTATCCGGTTTGATAGCCCGTAGCCACTTGTAGAGGCTGTGGGCAGAAACGCCCAGACGGTCAGATACTTCGGCAACGGAATAACCGCGTTCCGTTATCTGTCGGACGGCTTCTTCCTTAAATTCAGGTGTAAATCGTGGTGTGCCCATATGCTCCCCCTATGCTCAAACTATAGGGCAGGATCGTCTACCGGGGTGGGGTCAGTCCAACTATAGGGCAGATTTGTCTACGGGCTCGGGGGCACTCCACACCTTTAATCAGGTGGCCAAATTTACTGTGCCACTACAGTCGAACAATCACATAGAGCGATAAAATCAGACACTTCAGGACAGATTCATCCAAGAAACCGCCTCAAAGACATCAGCAGTGTCGAGGGCGTCAATTCCTTGCTGGATATTCTTATATCGGATTCCAATCGGTCGCTTAACAGACCAGTATAATTCTTGAAAGGCTTGTATTTTCCAAACGTGGAAATCCGAAAAGGTTTAGATGATATCAAGTCCAGCCCGGAATCTC
Source organism: Enterobacter sp. GER_MD16_1505_Eko_090 (assembly GCF_003331015.1). Lineage (NCBI taxonomy): Bacteria > Pseudomonadati > Pseudomonadota > Gammaproteobacteria > Enterobacterales > Enterobacteriaceae > Enterobacter > Enterobacter sp. GER_MD16_1505_Eko_090. The sequence continues at coordinate 667 of NZ_PUQF01000061.1, forward strand.
AGTGAGATAAAAGGATATGATTGTCTGATACCTGATACTGACCATTTCACGGACAGAAACTGAGTAACAGTTCATATAGACAATTCCTTAACAAAAATGAGGCATATTTACCCCCTTATTTGTCGTTTCGTTCATGACAATAGACGCTATCCTACTGGAACCCTGACGTACACAGAACCAGGATACTATTATTCGACCATTTTTCTCCCGTGAGGAATGGTCTTTTTTTCATTAACTTGCCATTACCCCGATGAATTTGAAGCCCAGAATACCGGTGCATTAAGTCCTAAAAATAACGATTACCTACACATACCTCACATTTGTTACATTGCACAACAATTAAGCAACGTGGCTATCTGAACCATAAGCTGGTATGATATTTGCACACTGATGAATACATAACATCAGACAGTTTATTGAAGCGGTCCGGGGGATGTCGCCGGACCGCTTTTTTTATTTGAAGGTATTATTAACTGAAATACTGATAATGATATATTCAGAGATTTGAAGTTGTCCCTTAAAAGTACTGTAAGAAATTGATCTTTAAATACTTAATCTAAATAGGTTAGGTATGACCGTGCCCAGGGAACAGCCGTGAGGATGGATTATCGTAACTACAAATTGTGTAAACACAAAAAGAGTGGCTTTGTTGAATAAATCAGATTTCGGGTAAGTCTCCCCCGTAGCGGGTTGTGTTTTCAGGCAATACGCACGCTTTC
>NZ_PUQF01000062.1:0-1347 GCF_003331015.1 Enterobacter sp. GER_MD16_1505_Eko_090
GAAAACGGAATCTATGGTCACTCCCGTTTTTGCAACACCGATTTTGACGACAAGTTGGCTTGCTTGAATCTATCCGGCGTCTGAATGGGATTTTATTCCCGCGCCTTGATGAGTTCCGCGCCTGATGAACCTCCAGAAAATATACGGCTTCAATGAGCCTTTCCGTTTTACAGGTTCCTCAACAGGCCGGTGGGCCGTTAGTATCATCAATATCAGTATTCGCAAAACCAGATCAGTAATTCTTTAAACCGGTGTATTTCTGCCGTTATGCTACATAAGTTTGCTGTCGTGCCGTTAGGGCCCAGGCTATTCTGGCCAGCTTGTTTGCCAGAGCACAAGTGACGACAAAGTTGCTTTTCCGGCACAGTAAATCCCTGACCCAGTCGGCCAATTTGCCAGACTGGTGTTCCAGTTTTTGTATGAATACCCTGGCACATTGAACCAACAAAGTTCGGATCTTTTTATTACCTCGCTTACTAATTCCCAGCAATGTCGTCCTACCTCCCGTGCTGTACTGCCGAGGTACAAGCCCTGTTGCCGCCGCAAAGTCACGGCTGCTGGCGTACTGCTTCCCGTCGCCAATCTCAGTTGAAATAGTACTCGCTGTCAGTGTTCCGACGCAGGGAATGCTCAGCAAGCGCTGTCCAACCTCATCTTCGTCCAACTTTCGTTTCAACTGGGATTCCAAATCTTTAATCTGCTCAACAAGATAGTGATAATGCTGTTGTAATTTCAGCAATAACTGGCTGAGGTAAAGAGGCAAACTATTATCCTCAAGAATGGTACTCAGTCGGCTAATAACGGCAGCTCCTCGGGGAACGCTAATGCCAAATTCCAGCAGAAAAGCATGCATTTGATTGGTTGTTTTTACCTTATCCTGAACCAGGGATTCACGGACACGATGCAGAGCCCGCATTGCCTGCTGAGATTCCGTTCTGGGCTGCACAAAACGCATAGACGGACGCGATGCAGCTTCACAAATAGCTTCGGCGTCGACAAAGTCGTTTTTATTGCTTTTAACGAACGGGCGGACAAATTGTGGTGATATCAGCTTTGGGGAATGCCCCAACTCTTCCAACTTGCGTGCCATAAAGTGAGAACCGCCACAGGCTTCCATTGCGATGGTTGTAGCGGGGCATGTCGCCAAAAATTCGATCAACTTTGGCCGGGTAAATTTTTTACGGTAAACAGCCTTCCCGCGACGATCCTGGCAATGAATATGGAAAGAGTTTTTACCCAGATCGATACCAATGAGCGCAATGTTTTCCATGATAGTTCTCCGAATGAAAGCCTGTCCTCAGCATAATACCGGGAAGGAGGGAGTGACCATCTCATTAAATATCCTAC
>NZ_PUQF01000063.1:0-1331 GCF_003331015.1 Enterobacter sp. GER_MD16_1505_Eko_090
TAGACTGGCCCCATGAATCTCCAGACAGTTGGTATCACTTAAGTTAGTGATAGTCTTAATACTAGTTTTTAGACTAGTCGTTGGAGTCCGAATGATTGATGTTTTAGGTCCAGAGAAGCGCAGACGGCGAAGTGTTCAGGAAAAAATCACCATTGTTCAGCAGAGTTTTGAGCCCGGAATGACCGTGTCGCTGGTCGCCCGTCAGCATGGCGTTGCTGCCAGTCAGCTGTTCCTGTGGCGTAAGCAGTATCAGGAAGGCAGCCTTACAGCCGTTGCCGCAGGAGAACAGGTTGTGCCCGCGTCGGAGCTGGCATCTGCGATGAAGCAAATTAAAGAGCTGCAGCGCCTGTTGGGCAAGAAAACCATGGAAAACGAGCTGCTAAAAGAAGCCGTTGAATATGGCCGACAAAAAAAGTGGATAGCGCACGTGCCCTTGTTACCGGAGGATGGCGAATAAGCCTTGTCAGTCGTTGCCTCCGGGTCTCACGTGCGCAACTGCATGCCATAGCCCGTCGGTCGAAGGACTGGCAGGATCGTCGGTGCAAGCGCAAGCCTGATGATACTGACGCGCTGGCCCGTATCCATACCGTTATCGGCGATCTGCCCACCTATGGTTATCGTCGGGTATGGGCACTGTTGCGCAGACAATCAGAAACTGACGACATGGCGGTGATCAATGCCAAACGCGTATACCGCATCATGCGTCAGAATGCGCTGCTGCTTGAGCGTAAACCGGAAATACCGCCATCGAAGCGGGCGCATACAGGGAAAGTGGCCGTTGGAGAAAGTAACCAGCGGTGGTGCTCTGACGGCTTCGAGTTCAGCTGTGATAACGGTGAAAAACTGCGGGTCACGTTCGCTCTGGACTGTTGCGATCGCGAGGCACTTTACTGGGCGGCCAGTAACGGTGGATATGACAGTGAAACCGTGCAGGACGTCATGCTGGGTGCCGTGGAGCGTCGCTTCGGTAACAGCCTGCCGACATCCCCAGTTGAGTGGCTGACAGACAACGGTTCAGCCTACCGTTCTTATCAGACGCGTCAGTTCGCCAGAATGGTAGGACTGGAGCCTAAACATACGGCGGTACGTAGCCCGGAAAGCAACGGGATGGCAGAGAGCTTCGTGAAAACGATGAAGCGCGATTACATCAGCATCATGCCGAAACCCGACGGGTTAACAGCGGTAAAGAACCTTGCGGAGGCCTTCGAACATTACAACGAATGGCATCCGCATAGTGCACTGGGGTATCGTTCGCCACGGGAATATCTGCGGCGGCGAACCAGTAATGGGTTAAGTGATAAAAAGTGTATGGAAATATAGGGGCCAATCCA
>NZ_PUQF01000064.1:0-1291 GCF_003331015.1 Enterobacter sp. GER_MD16_1505_Eko_090
GGTATGAACCGGAAACATGGGTAACACTTTAGACCGGATACATGGGTAACAGTTATAACTGGCATAGAAGAGGAGACTCGCTATGCCCTGGACTGAGACCCGACCTATGCAACGCCTTGATTTTATCCGTGCCTGCCATGCAGGTACGGACTCCTTCTCCGCTCTTTGCCGTCTTTTTGGTATCAGCCGCAAAACCGGCTACAAATGGCTTCAGCGTTTTGACCCTTCTGACCTGTCCTCTCTCTGACCGGTCGCGCGCACCACGCTCTCACTCCCGGACGGTTCCTGATGAGGTCGTCGGACACCTGACTGCCCTGCGTCAGAAACACCCTGACTGGGGCCCGAAAAAACTGCGGATGTGGCTCCTCAATCATCACGTCGATTTTACCGTTCCTGCTGCCAGCACTGTCGGCGATATCCTCAAGCGCGAAGGCCTGGTACCAGACAGAAAGAGAAAGCGCAGAACGCCGGGGAATCGCCGGCCCCTGACCAGCATCAGTGAAAACAATCAGGTCTGGAGCGCTGATTTTAAAGGCAAGTTCAGGCTGCTGAGCAGAGAGTACTGTCATCCCTTCACCCTGACCGACAACCACAGCCGGTATCTGCTGAGCTGCCGTGGAACGGACCGTGAGAGCGAGCCCTTCGTCAGGCACTGTCTGACGGAGGCGTTCCTGGAGTACGGTCTGCCGGACGTTCTGAGAACCGATAATGGTCAGCCCTTCGCAGGGACGGGTATCGCCGGGTTAAGTCGCCTTGCCGTCTGGCTGATAAAGCTGGGCGTCAGACCGGAGCGTATCCGGCGGGGCCATCCCGAAGAGAACGGGCGGCACGAACGCATGCACCGTTCCCTGAAAAGTGCGCTGGCGCAGGGGAACACCTTCATGACGATGGAAGAACAACAGCGGTGGTTCAGTGACTACCGGGAAGAATTTAACTACGAAAGACCGCATGAAGCCCTGGCGGGTGCAACGCCCGGAACGGTGTGGCACCCCTCGAAGCGCCAGTGGGATGGCCGTGTTCCTGACTATGCCTATCCGTCAGGAGGAACGGTCTACAGGGTGAAATCGAGGGGGACACTCTATATGGGGAAAAAGGGGACGGTGTTCCTGAGTGAAGCGCTGACTGATGAGTACATCATGCTGGAAGAACAGGATGATGGCCTGGAGGCCATCATCTTCAACGGAATAACGCTTGCGTACTACGACCGAAAAACCCAGAGTGTGGTGCGGATAGACTAAAAGTGTTACCTATGTTCCCGGTCTGATCTGTCACCTATGTATCCGGTCATACA
>NZ_PUQF01000065.1:0-1130 GCF_003331015.1 Enterobacter sp. GER_MD16_1505_Eko_090
AAAAATCGGCCCAGATCCGCGAAATTTTAATCAGCGAGTCAGCTTGGGAAGAAATGACCTGCTTATTCGCACCTTCCTTAATATAAAGACACAAGCAGAGACATTTTTGGCACGATATAAAAACGCTAAGTTAAAAAATCACTATGACGTGTTGGGTATCAAATGTTCACTGGCATAAACCTCTGTTTCTGATGTAAAACAGATTTTCTGAGGAGGCGTAAAACCTCCTCGTACTGCGAAATTGATTTAGTGATAGCGATCGATCACGCCAACCAGATAGTGGTCGGTTTGCTGCATGTTGATGCCCGCTTTTTTAGCGCTGCGGACTTCATCCAGAATGATTTGCAACAGCGTCCCGTCCACGATTTCCTCTTTTCTGTATCGCTTCAGGAAGTTAATCGCTGACTTATCGTTTGCTGCCTGGGCGTCTTCCGTCAAAGAGGTCAGCGCATTAATGCGCTTCTGGTAATCGCTTACCGTCTGCTCAAACAGATCTTCCAGCGTGGAAAATTCACCGCACCGGGCGTGTTGCTCCTGTAACACCGGCGTGGCGCCGCTCTGTTTGATGTATTCGTACATGCGCATCATTTGCGTCACCGTATTTTGCGCCTGATGACGCAAAAATAGTGCGGTGCCATTAAGGCTATTCTCGCTGCACCTCTGGCTGAGCTGAAGATACAAATTTGAGGTATAAAACTCCTGATTCATTTGCGCATTCAGTTTTTGAACTATTCCGCTAGCGATCATAGGACTTCCTTATTTCTTGTCATCTCAGAAAACGGTCACTCTTCGAAAAAACAACCAGAATAAAAGCGATTCTTTCGCTTTTTTTATTGCGCCTGGTTACGCAGTCATATTCATTTTAAGTCGGGATGCTCCTTATTTAAATATCCACCCCTACTATCGCATTTCTATCTGGCATTATTCTGTGATGGTGTTTCGATATTCACACTCCCTGTGCCAATCCTTTCTTATCGACAGTAGGAAACTTCCTCCGGCTATTCTGCTGAACACGATTAGGGGCACTGTTGCAAAGTTAGCGATGAGGCAGCGTTTTGTCTTATTCAAAGGCCTTACATTTCAAAAACTCTGCTTACCAGGCGCATTTCGCCCAGGGGATCACCATAATA
>NZ_PUQF01000067.1:0-1028 GCF_003331015.1 Enterobacter sp. GER_MD16_1505_Eko_090
AAAACCTACGGTGGTTCTGCTCGTGCATTCGACCAGATCGATAACGCACCAGAAGAAAAAGCTCGTGGTATCACCATCAACACCTCTCACGTTGAGTACGACACCCCGACTCGCCACTACGCACACGTAGACTGCCCAGGCCACGCCGACTATGTTAAAAACATGATCACCGGTGCTGCGCAGATGGACGGCGCGATCCTGGTTGTTGCTGCGACTGACGGCCCAATGCCTCAGACTCGTGAGCACATCCTGCTGGGTCGTCAGGTAGGCGTTCCTTACATCATCGTGTTCCTGAACAAATGCGACATGGTTGATGACGAAGAGCTGCTGGAACTGGTAGAGATGGAAGTTCGTGAACTGCTGTCTCAGTACGATTTCCCGGGCGACGATACCCCAATCGTTCGTGGTTCTGCTCTGAAAGCGCTGGAAGGCGACGCAGAGTGGGAAGCGAAAATCATCGAACTGGCTGGCTTCCTGGATTCTTACATCCCAGAACCAGAGCGTGCGATTGACAAGCCATTCCTGCTGCCAATCGAAGACGTATTCTCCATCTCCGGTCGTGGTACCGTTGTTACCGGTCGTGTAGAGCGCGGTATCATCAAAGTTGGTGAAGAAGTTGAAATCGTTGGTATCAAAGAGACTGCGAAGTCTACCTGTACTGGCGTTGAAATGTTCCGCAAACTGCTGGACGAAGGCCGTGCTGGTGAGAACGTTGGTGTTCTGCTGCGTGGTATCAAACGTGAAGAAATCGAACGTGGTCAGGTTCTGGCGAAGCCAGGCTCAATCAAGCCACACACCAAGTTCGAATCTGAAGTGTACATCCTGTCCAAAGACGAAGGCGGCCGTCATACTCCGTTCTTCAAAGGTTACCGTCCACAGTTCTACTTCCGTACTACTGACGTGACCGGTACCATCGAACTGCCAGAAGGCGTTGAGATGGTAATGCCAGGCGACAACATCAAGATGGTTGTGACGCTGATCCACCCAATCGCGATGGACGACGGTCTGCGTTTCGCAATCCGTGAAGG
>NZ_PUQF01000068.1:0-1006 GCF_003331015.1 Enterobacter sp. GER_MD16_1505_Eko_090
ATCTTCCCGACAACGCAGACCGTTCCGTGGCAAAGCAAAAGTTCAAAATCACCAACTGGCCCACCTACAATAAAGCCCTCATCAACCGTGGCTCCATAACTTTCTGGCTGGATGATGAAGCTATTCAGGCCTGGTATGAGTCAGCAACACCTTCTTCACGAGGCAGACCTCAGCGCTATTCTGACCTTGCCATCACGACTGTGCTGGTCATTAAACGCGTATTCAGGCTGACCCTGCGCGCTGCGCAGGGCTTTATTGATTCCATTTTTTCTCTGATGAACGTTCCGCTACGCTGCCCGGATTACAGCTGTGTCAGCAGGCGGGCAAAGTCGGTTAATGTCAGTTTCAAAACGCCCACCCGGGGTGAAATCGCACACCTGGTAATTGATTCCACCGGGCTGAAGGTCTTCGGTGAAGGCGAGTGGAAAGTCAAAAAGCATGGCCAGGAACGCCGCCGTATCTGGCGTAAGCTGCATCTCGCCGTTGACAGTAAAACACATGAAATCATCTGCGCTGACCTGTCGCTGAACAACGTTACGGACTCAGAGGCCTTCCCCGGGTTAATCCGGCAAACCCACCGGAAAATCAGGTCAGCCGCCGCCGATGGCGCTTACGATACCCGGCTATGTCACGATGAACTGCGGCGTAAGAAAATCAGCGCGCTTATCCCTCCCCGAAAAGGTGCGGGTTACTGGCCCGGTGAATATGCAGACCGTAACCGTGCAGTGGCTAATCAGCGAATGACCGGGAGTAATGCGCGGTGGAAATGGACAACAGATTACAACCGTCGCTCGATAGCGGAAACGGCGATGTACCGGGTAAAACAGCTGTTCGGGGGTTCACTGACGCTGCGTGACTACGATGGTCAGGTTGCGGAGGCTATGGCCCTGGTACGAGCGCTGAACAAAATGACGAAAGCAGGTATGCCTGAAAGCGTGCGTATTGCCTGAAAACACAACCCGCTACGGGGGAGACTTACCCGAAATCTGATTTATTCAACAAAGCC
>NZ_PUQF01000069.1:0-973 GCF_003331015.1 Enterobacter sp. GER_MD16_1505_Eko_090
TTAATGAGATGGTCACTCCCTCCTTCCCAGTACTATGCTGAGGACAGGCTTTCATTCGGAGAACCATCATGGAAAACATTGCGCTTATTGGTATCGATCTGGGTAAGAACTCTTTCCATATTCATTGTCAGGATCATCGTGGGAAGGCCGTTTACCGTAAAAAATTCACCCGACCAAAGCTAATCGAATTTCTGGCGACATGCCCAGCAACAACCATCGCGATGGAAGCCTGTGGCGGTTCTCACTTTATGGCACGCAAGCTGGCAGAGTTAGGGCATTTTCCAAAGCTGATATCACCGCAATTTGTCCGCCCATTCGTTAAAAGCAACAAAAATGACTTCGTTGATGCTGAAGCTATCTGTGAAGCAGCATCACGTCCATCTATGCGTTTCGTGCAGCCCAGAACCGAATCTCAGCAGGCAATGCGAGCTCTGCATCGTGTCCGTGAATCCCTGGTTCAGGATAAGGTGAAAACAACTAATCAGATGCATGCTTTTCTGCTGGAATTTGGTATCAGCGTTCCGCGAGGTGCTGCCGTTATTAGTCGACTGAGTACCCTTCTTGAGGACAGTAGTTTGCCTCTTTATCTCAGCCAGTTACTGCTGAAATTACAACAGCATTATCACTATCTTGTTGAGCAGATTAAAGATCTGGAATCTCAGTTGAAACGAAAGTTGGACGAAGATGAGGTTGGACAGCGCTTGCTGAGTATTCCCTGCGTTGGAACGCTGACTGCCAGTACTATTTCAACTGAGATTGGCGACGGGAAGCAGTACGCCAGCAGCCGTGACTTTGCGGCGGCAACAGGGCTGGTACCCCGACAGTACAGCACGGGAGGTCGGACGACATTGTTAGGGATTAGCAAGCGGGGCAACAAAAAGATCCGAACTTTGTTGGTTCAGTGTGCCAGGGTATTCATACAAAAACTGGAACACCAGTCTGGCAAGTTGGCCGACTGGGTCAGGGAGTTGTT
>NZ_PUQF01000070.1:0-753 GCF_003331015.1 Enterobacter sp. GER_MD16_1505_Eko_090
GCTCTGCTCCCGTGGCGGGTTACTCTGCCTGCCTGACCAGCTTCACTTCGTCAATACGGTTCTCACTGCACGCTTACAATTAAGGAGCAACTCCGTGACCAGAATTTGTAAAGTCGAGATCCAGAATTTCCGAACTATCCGTTTATTGAACTGGCTACCTTCACCAGGCCTCAACTGCCTGATTGGCCCAGGAGACAGCGGTAAGACTACTATTCTCGATGCGATTGACCTTTGCCTTGGTGCCCGCCGCAATATCAGTTTTGCCGATACTGATTTTTATGGGCTGGATGTCACCCAGCCCATCAGCATCACTCTGACGCTTGGTTCGTTGCCCGGTGCTCTGATGCGCTTGGATTCGTACGGAAATTATTTACAGGCCTTCGACCGTGCAAACGGGTTAGTCACCGAAGAACCTGAACAGGGTCTGGAAACGGTTCTTTGCTTACGTTTGACAGTGGATAGCGAGCTAGAGCCTGTCTGGTCGCTAGTATCACAGCGCGCTCAGGCACAAGGGCAGGAGCGCAATATTGCTTGGAAGGATCGGTTACTGTTAGCCCCAGCCCGGCTCGGGACTTATGCTAGTTCCAACCTGTCATGGACACGCGGTTCGATACTCAATCGACTGACCGCAGAACGACCAAATCTTGGCGCTGAATTGGCCAATGCGGCACGCCAGTGTCAACAACGGGTAAAAAGTGATCCACTTACCGCCACCACCAACGGTTTAATATTGATCCACCTTGTTTACTCAGG
>NZ_PUQF01000071.1:0-740 GCF_003331015.1 Enterobacter sp. GER_MD16_1505_Eko_090
CTGATGGAGCTGCACATGAACCCATTCAAAGGCCGGCATTTTCAGCGTGACATCATTCTGTGGGCCGTACGCTGGTACTGCAAATACGGCATCAGTTACCGTGAGCTGCAGGAGATGCTGGCTGAACGCGGAGTGAATGTCGATCACTCCACGATTTACCGCTGGGTTCAGCGTTATGCGCCTGAAATGGAAAAACGGCTGCGCTGGTACTGGCGTAACCCTTCCGATCTTTGCCCGTGGCACATGGATGAAACCTACGTGAAGGTCAATGGCCGCTGGGCGTATCTGTACCGGGCCGTCGACAGCCGGGGCCGCACTGTCGATTTTTATCTCTCCTCCCGTCGTAACAGCAAAGCTGCATACCGGTTTCTGGGTAAAATCCTCAACAACGTGAAGAAGTGGCAGATCCCGCGATTCATCAACACGGATAAAGCGCCCGCCTATGGTCGCGCGCTTGCTCTGCTCAAACGCGAAGGCCGGTGCCCGTCTGACGTTGAACACCGACAGATTAAGTACCGGAACAACGTGATTGAATGCGATCATGGCAAACTGAAACGGATAATCGGCGCCACGCTGGGATTTAAATCCATGAAGACGGCTTACGCCACCATCAAAGGTATTGAGGTGATGCGTGCACTACGCAAAGGCCAGGCCTCAGCATTTTATTATGGTGATCCCCTGGGCGAAATGCGCCTGGTAAGCAGAGTTTTTGAAATGTAAGGCCTTTGAATAAGACAAAA
>NZ_PUQF01000072.1:0-602 GCF_003331015.1 Enterobacter sp. GER_MD16_1505_Eko_090
GCACTGCTCTTTAACAATTTATCAGACAATCTGTGTGGGCACTCAAAGTGACATGGATTCTTAACGTCCTCGGACGAAAAATGAATACCAAGTCTCTGAGTGAACATGCGTAATTCATTACGAAGTTTAATTCACGAGCATCAAACTTAAATTGAAGAGTTTGATCATGGCTCAGATTGAACGCTGGCGGCAGGCCTAACACATGCAAGTCGAGCGGCAGCGGAAAGTAGCTTGCTACTTTGCCGGCGAGCGGCGGACGGGTGAGTAATGTCTGGGAAACTGCCTGATGGAGGGGGATAACTACTGGAAACGGTAGCTAATACCGCATAACGTCGCAAGACCAAAGAGGGGGACCTTCGGGCCTCTTGCCATCAGATGTGCCCAGATGGGATTAGCTAGTAGGTGGGGTAACGGCTCACCTAGGCGACGATCCCTAGCTGGTCTGAGAGGATGACCAGCCACACTGGAACTGAGACACGGTCCAGACTCCTACGGGAGGCAGCAGTGGGGAATATTGCACAATGGGCGCAAGCCTGATGCAGCCATGCCGCGTGTATGAAGAAGGCCTTCGGGTTGTAAAGTACTTTCAGCGGGGAGGAAGG
>NZ_PUQF01000073.1:0-375 GCF_003331015.1 Enterobacter sp. GER_MD16_1505_Eko_090
GAGAGACTCGAACACACCATTTAAGATGTGTCGTTTCAATTTTCAGCTTGATCCAGATTTTTAAAGAGCAAAACTTCGCAGTGCACCTTTTCAGGTTCACTCTGAAGTTTTCTTGGGTTTGCAGTAAAAGATGGTGGAGCTATGCGGGATCGAACCGCAGACCTCCTGCGTGCAAAGCAGGCGCTCTCCCAGCTGAGCTATAGCCCCATCGTTTTGCAATCTCTGTACCGCTCATCCTTTAAAAGGAGTTTGGTAGGCCTGAGTGGACTTGAACCACCGACCTCACCCTTATCAGGGGTGCGCTCTAACCACCTGAGCTACAAGCCTGCAGAGATTTTTACTGCTGTTTTTCATCAGACAATCTGTGTGAGCACT
>NZ_PUQF01000074.1:0-366 GCF_003331015.1 Enterobacter sp. GER_MD16_1505_Eko_090
GGGGTGAAGTCGTAACAAGGTAACCGTAGGGGAACCTGCGGTTGGATCACCTCCTTACCTTAAAGAACCTGCCTTTGTAGTGCTCACACAGATTGTCTGATGAAAAGTAAATAGCAAGGCGTCTTGCGATTGAGACTTCAGTGTCCCCTTCGTCTAGAGGCCCAGGACACCGCCCTTTCACGGCGGTAACAGGGGTTCGAATCCCCTAGGGGACGCCACTTGCTGGTTCGTGAGTGAAAGTCACCTGCCGTTATATCTCAAAACTGACTTGCGAGTCACGTTTGAGATATTTGCTCTTTAAAAATCTGGATCAAGCTGAAAATTGAAACGACACATCTTAAATGGTGTGTTCGAGTCTCTCAAATT
>NZ_PUQF01000075.1:0-221 GCF_003331015.1 Enterobacter sp. GER_MD16_1505_Eko_090
TGAGCGGCGGTTTTGACGTTGACGTTTCGTGTGTGCATCCTGGTTTTCTCCTGTGGTGATGGCTGGCCATCTCCCTGGTGAGTTCTCTCGCGGCAAAGGGCAAAAGGAGCAACGGCGAAGGGAGGAAGGAAAGGGGCGGAGACGAAAGTTTTTGCGGCACGCAAAAAGTTTTGGCGGAGTGCATTTCACCCCTTGGATGACGACCCGACGGTGCTACAAGC
>NZ_PUQF01000076.1:0-219 GCF_003331015.1 Enterobacter sp. GER_MD16_1505_Eko_090
TGGCCCCCTTCGGCTCCCGGCCAGCGCTGCTGTCCGGTCGTCGAGCCCCACTCCGCCAGGGCGGCCGCTGCGCACCCGCCAGGCTCCGCCGAACCCGCAAGCGGTTTCGGGCTGACGCTAGGGTCTGATGGCGAAGGTCAGGGGCTGCGGCTTCTCCGGCCGTGCCGTCCGGAACGCCTTCACCGCGCCGGCTGATGCCGTCGCTTTAATGGCGCCACG